>NZ_JAUBQD010000042.1:0-67852 GCF_036701085.1 Microcoleus sp. Pol7_A1 | reverse complement strand
GCACGTCGCACATCCGAATTATCCTCGGATTGAGCGCGTTGTTTGAGCCAAGGTAAGGTTTCCGGGTCATCTTTCCACCCCCGTGCTAATTCTTGGACTGCTGCACGTCGCACATCCGAATTATCCTCGGATTGAGCGCGTTGTTTGAGCCAAGGTAAGGTTTCCGGGTCATCTTTCCAAGTTGCTGCAACTGCTGCTACTGCTTGTCTGCGAATTTCTATAACTAACAGATAGTGTTTTATATTGATAAAAATGCCAACATTAAGCTTATAGCTATATCGAGTTAACTCTTTGACTCGATCGCGCAAATTCCTAACAATTCCATCAATAGTATTTCTATTCCTCACTTCATCCAAACACTTCGCGGCCAAAAACAGATTACTAAACTTTTCCGCTTCCCCGTTCTGAGTCATTAAATACTCGATAATTTCCCCTGTGAACAGTTCATTAATTGAACCAGCAATCAACCGCAGCACTTCGTGCCAAGACTCCTCTTGCCAGTGTTCACCAAACACCTTAGTTTTGAGATATTCCCGATCTATTTTGCGTTCTCTTTCAAATTGCCACACAAAATCCGCAGCACAAAAATATTCCAAAAATGTCCGGTGCACAAAAGCATAATAATCAGCACCCAAAAAGCACAAAATAAAATTGCGAGTCCGTAGTTGCTCGACAATCAACATAGCTATCTTGGGAGAATCTTTGCTTTTAATAACTTGCAAATAATCATCAATAATTTCTTGCAATCGTGGCGCGGCAATTAAATTTCCAGCTAAACCCCTAGCGTTTGCTTGCATTTCCGCCGCAACTAGCCGCAGCATAGCTTGTTTGTCTTTAAAGTCAATCACCACATCAAGACGTTCATCATTGAGAGCTTTATCCAAATCCCACTGTTGCAGCAAAACTCGCGAACATTGATGGTACAACTCTGCTCTATCTCTCGGCAATTCTTGATAGCGATTGAGAATCGCCATCATCGTTAACAGCAAAGGATTTCCCGCCAATTCTCGAATAGCCTGAGATTCATCAATCGCCCGACGTAGCCTTTCTTGCTTTTGAACCCGGTCTTTTAGATCATTAAAAGCCAAATTATGCCATTTTTGCAGAAAATCTTTAATTTGCGAATCTGTCAAATCTTGTAGCATGAAGTGCCGAAAATTTGCGTCACGAAGCTGCTGCGGCTTGTAACCAATGACGCGAGAAGTCACCAACACTCGCACGCGGGGATAGTTTGTGGTAAACTTAATAATCTCGCCAACAGCTTGCTCTCGTTGCTGCGGATCAAACACTTCATCTAACCCATCAAAAATCACAAAAGCGCCGCCAGCAACTAGCCGTGCTTGCAATAATTCCCGCTCAATATTGCAGATTGAATTGCTAGCTTGATGGAAAAAATCCAGAAAATCCGTACACTGCTGGGAGTTGCAATCTTGCATATACTTCCGCAACTCAATCAGTAGTGGAATCGGCTGCGAAGTCAAATTTGGGACTGGTTGTTCAGCCCATTGAAGAGCGAGATACTGAACTAAACTCGACTTCCCAGAACCCGGATCTCCCAAGATTACTAAATATGGGTAATTTTGTTGATCCTCTACTAATTCTAGTACAGAACGAGGAGCTGATTCAGCATAAACTTTTTGGTAGCGTTCCCAATTTTCAGGTAAAATATCTTCAGGATCTAGTTGATGGCTATCAATGAGTCGCTGTTGATAAGATTTGGGCAACTCATGAATTTGCGGCATAGCTTCGCCAACTTCCCGCACATCTTGAGCCACAAAAATATTCCACAATTGCAGTTGATAGCTGTAACCCGAAGTTTCAACAGTATCTAATCTGAGATAACCGTAATTATTTTTAATTGCGTCGCGATACCGCAGCCAACTAATATCAGCAGTTTCTTCCAGTGCTACAGCACCTTTTGGCGCAGCGAGGAAATTTTGTAAAGCCAGGGATTCTTGCCCAAGTGCGAGTGCTTTGCGCCGATACCGTTTAGCTAATTGTTTCCAATCAAATTCATCAGGTAGCGGTAGTAGATGTAGAGTTTCCCAAGTCTGTGCTAACTGATGACTATCTGGGAATTGTTCAGCATTTTGAAAAGGCTTTCCCAATTCGGCGAGTACGGCTGGATGGCGAATAAATTGATCTAAAGAATCAGTATATTGAATCACTTTCGTTTCTGATTCATCTGCATCTTCCAACTCTTGCTGTACCAGTAGCAAAAACTGTGTCAGCGATGCTATGCAGGCTTGGATGAGGGTGTCTTGAGTTGAGTCTGCAATTTGAGCGTCATTTGTGGAGAAAAGTTTGACAACGAAATTATCGAGATTTTCGCGCATCAGTTTTTCCAGCAGAGTTTTGTAGAGAAACCCGACTGTATTTGTTGAAATTCCTGACATTGCTAGCAAATCCATAATGGCTGCCTCATTCGTTCTGTCTTATTTTACCACAAATTTTAGCTCCTCCAAATCTCCCTTCATAAGTCCGAGAGTCCGACAGGCAATGAATTCCGTGTCTCAAAGCTAAAGTCCTCTTAAGAAAACTGAAAAGAACACTTTTTCTCATTTATTCTCGTTCCTCGGCAGAGCATAGGAAGGTTTTCTTGTCCCCCCCTTGTCAAGGGGGGTTAGGGGGGATCTAGACTTTAATACAAACAAAAAAGACTTTCTGTTTAATGTTAAGTAGTCACTAACCGGCAAAACCTAGGAATGTTAAAGTAAAGGCTCTGGCTGGTATTTTGCGATAATTGCCCTCGCCTGATTGCGAATATCATCACTCACATCAGCCTGACTATCCACCACAGATTGTAATTGTTCAATGAGATGATTCTGCGTCTCTGGAATTTGGAGAAAATCCCTCATATCTTCACAACACTTAGCAGCTAGAAAAAGATTACTAAAATCCTTCGATGCTCCATCTTGAGCTAATAAATACTCAATAATTTCTTTACCAAACGTGGTATGAATTTGACCAACAATCAAACTCAGAACCTCATGCCAAGACGAATTATGCCAACGAGTACCAAAAACATCTTGTTTCAGGTTTTCAAGGGTAATATTCCGTTCTTTCTCGAAAGCAAATGCAAAATGCCAAGCACAGAAATATTCCAAAAAAGTCCTGTGAACAAATCCATAGGAATCACCACCGAGAAAACATAAAATAAAACTTCTCGCTGTTAAATCCTCTCGCAAAGCATTAGCTGTTAATGCAGGCTCTGAAACTTGTCCATGTAAATATTCAGTCAGTGTCTGGTCTAAATCCTCCTTGCTAATGACTAAATTTGCCTTCAATGTGTCAGCACCATCTTGCATTTGGTGAGCAACCAAGCGCAACATTTCCTGTTTTCTAGTAGAATCAAGATATGTATTTGCACGCTCAAGTAACGGACTTCTGTCTTGCAAGTTTTTGCGGCCGTCCCAACGCTGTAGCAATAATGCTGAAGCCCTTTTATATAAGGTAGCTCTATCTCTTGGCAGTTCCTCAAATCGGTTCAAAATTGCCATCATGGTGAGCAGCAAAGGATTTCCTGCTAATTCTATAAAAGCTGAGTAATTATCAATTGAGCGCTGGAGGCGAGCGCATTTTTTAATTCCTTCATCTGGGCGATCCTCAAAAGCCAATTCGTGCCATTTAGTGACAAAATTTTTAATTTGATCTATATCTAAGTCTTGCAACATGAACTCCCGAAAATTAGCATTTCGGAACCGTTGTCCCTGCTGTTCGTAACCGACAATGCGAGAGGTGACTAAAACTCGGACTTTCGGATAGTCATTAGCAAAATTAATAATATCAGTAACTACATTTTCCCGTACTGCATCATCCAGCACCTCATCCAATCCATCAAACATCACAACAGTTTTATGATTTTTCAACCATTCAGCTAAATCGCGCTGATTGAGAGTACCGCCGCTAACTCCAGTTCCTTTATGAAGGTATTCTAAAAAAGTGCACCGTGATTGTTTTTGATTTTCAATATAATTTCGCAATTCAACGGCTCAACCAATTCTTTGGAAGACCAAATGATTGGTTGAGCCGTTGCCCATTCTAATGCCTTAAACTGTGTTAGAGTAGACTTGCCAGAACCAGGACGACCGAGAATAACTGTATATTTGTAAATTTGTTGACCGTCGTTGAGCAAATCTAAAACTGAAGGAAGAGGTTCTGTGCTATTCCTCTCTTCCTTGACCTTTTGAGGCACAAATATATTCCACAATTGCAGGCTGTAATTGCAACCGCTGGTATCTAAACTCTCCAGCTTGAGTTGGCTGTAAGCTTTTTTCAGTCCTTTTTGATAACGACTCAATTCAAAATCTGGTGAAATGGAAACACTTTGTTCTAAAGTTTTTCTAATTCCTGCCAAATTTTCTGAATCTAAAAGTTTCCGTAAATCATCCGACTCGCGAATGATAGCTTCTACTTTTCTAGAATAACGCTTGCCAACTTTTGGCCAGTTGAACTCATGAGGTAAAGGCTGTAAATTGAGGTCATTCCATTTTCGTGCGAGTAATCCACAATCAAAAAAAGTTCCATCAGCAGCCGAAGTAGTTCCTAGTGCTTTACTGAAAGGTTGACCCAAAGTTTCTAATACCGATTTATCTTGCAGGAACTTGCTTAATGAATCTTGGTATTGCAGAATTGGAGGAGGCTCAATTTGTGCATCATCATCTTCTGCATCTTCTAGTTCTCCCTGTACAATATATAAAAATTCTGTAATTCCTTTCCCGAAAGCAACTCTCAATGGTTTTTCTTTCGCTAAATCTACCAAATCTTTAATCGAGGCTTTAAAAAAATCTTTTACATGGTCTTCTAATGCTGACTGCGCCAGTTTAAGCAAAACTTCTTTGAAAATAAATCCAGCCAAGTTTGTTGCTCCCCACAATACTAACCACTCCATTGCCTGAGTCTCCCGCGCCTGGTTGCTTACATTCTCAGTATATAATATTCGATGGGCGATCGCCTTTTCCCAACAAAACAGTCCTGGACTCCCTACCAAGCTATCAAGAAACCGGGTTGTTCACCAGTTAAAGGATCAGATGCAGCCTTTTCGGGAAAAAACCCGGTTTATGGACTCCCTACCAACCTTCATAACCGGGTTTTTCATCAGTTAAAGGCTCTGATGCAATATTTGTGGAAAACACCCGGTTTCTGAGTTCCCATGCGTAAATCCTATGTTAATTAAAATAGCGAGCAGCGGCGCTTCAAAGCTGCTTGCAAAAGAGTGTTGTACAGTTTTTCCTTAACAGTATAAGCGCCGAATCTTTCCAAGTGCGGATTGTTCATTTGAGCGTCGAAAAGTAGATAAGATCGATCGCGCAATCTCTCCACCAACTTCACCATCGCCACCTTAGAACCCTCGGGAATTCGGTAAAACATCGACTCCCCAATAAACGCACCGCCGATCGACAATCCTAAAATACCGCCCGCCAATTCGTCGCCGCACCAAGTCTCGAAGCTGTAAGCCCAACCGGCCTCATACAAACCCCAGTAAATCTGTTTGAGTTCCCTAGAAATCCAAGTAGTTTCGCGATCGGCACAACCCTCAACCACCGCCCCAAAATCGCGGTTCACAGCCACCGAAAACCGATTTTGATTGATTTGGCGGCGCAGGGATTTCGGATAGGTAAATCTTTCATCCAGGGGAATCAGCGCCCGCTGACGGCTGGAATACCACCCCAAACTTTCCTCGCCGTCATTTGCCATCAAGAAGTAGCCTTGCGCATATCCTTGTATAATTGTCGGTATATCATATTGCATATATTTATCAGTTCTCATTTGTCAGTTAACTTTTCAAAGTCAACATTAGCAATTAGGAATAATCATGTCTGAAACCATCGAACCTATTACCTTACCGCCCGCCAAAAACCCCGAACAAGAAGGCCAATGGCTCCAACAAACGCTGCTGGCATGGCTAGACTCCGAGTTTATCCCAGAAGCAGCCAACCAGCAAATAGCTAAAAGAGCTGCCCAAATCTATGTCCGCCAGCGCATGGAAGGCGAAAATGACTTGGGCAGCCTCGTAATTGCGATCGTCACCGAAATGCAGGCTTATGATTTTTCTAAAAGCTTCTACGGCGAATTTGCGATCGCCAATGCCGTCAGCGACTTGTTACTCGAAAGTCTCGGTATCGATAAATGCTGCGGTCAGTGAAGCAAGAAGGAGGAAAATTTAACTCATAAGTCTGAAACAAAAATCAACCCCAAACATAATCCTGCCGATTAATCGTGAGTTTTTTTCTTCTTTCTTCCTTCTTCCTTCTCCCTTCTTCCTTCTTCCTTCGTGCTACCAGCTAGACTTCACAACACCGGGCAAAAGACCTTCGTGAGCCATTTCCCGCATCATGTTGCGAGACAGTCCGAAGTCACGATAGTAACCTCTGGGCCGTCCAGTTGCCCAGCAGCGGTTCCGCAAGCGAGTCCGCGAACTGCTGCGGGGTAGCTGTTGCAGTTGGCGGTGAATCGCCATTTTGTCCATCTGATTGTTAGCTTGGTCAAACTGGTCTTTCAGGTCTTCCCGCTTGTCGGCGTACTTGTCTACGAGTCTTTGGCGCTTTTTCTCGCGCTCGACCATGCTCTTTTTAGCCATAATCTGTTGATATCCTTAGATAAATCACAATCTACTATTTTACTATATTTTTGTCTTTTTGGATAACTTTAGTTTGAAATATTTTTATTTACACACAACAACTTATCTCATTTGTAGGGTGCATCAGGTAATATTGTGCGATCGACAGTTGCTCGAATTCGAGCTGACGCACCCTAGCAACTACTCCTGGTTATCGCCAAGAGTTTGTTGTGCAGCGTGTCGAATGTGGAGGATGCGAACTGCGGGCACATCTTCACTTTCGGCAATAGTGAAAAGAATTCGGTATGAGGTGCGCCCTTTACCGTAAAGTAATTGCCGAATTTCTTTACTGAAATATTGATTCTCCCTGGCTATAGGACAGCGTTTTGGCATCGCCGATAAAGATTCGATCGCTTTCAACAATCCCTCATACCACTCCCTTGCTTTCTCTGGTGATGTCATCTGAGATAAGAGCAGGAATGCACTATCAGCTTGTGCTTCTGCAACGCTAGAAATTTCAATGATATATGTCATCAATTCGCTGGAAAATTGTACTTGGTGCGCTGTGATTTAGCAAATTCATCAAAAGAACGGAACCGTCCTAACTCAAAATCATTTAACCCCTCCTGAATACCCTCAATAGCTTCTTCAGAGTCTCGGGCTTCCCATTCTAATATCCGAGTTAGCAATTGGGCAGCAACAAGGCTAATATCTTGTCCTTCCCGATCGGCTTTTTCACGAAGTAGTGCCTCTATTTCTGGACTGAGGGAAATCGCAATACTCATATACTTACTTCCTTAGTATTAAGCTGTTGACAAGAATTATAGCAAACTCAAAAAACGAGCGACCGATCGAGTTCATTTATCGTTGGGGATTCATTTCAGCAATTGTAAGGTGCGTCAGATTCTATATTTTAATGCTAGTTGCTAGCCTCGGCACTGACGCAACCTACGAAATATTAGCAGAAGGGCACAAATCTGCAAGTTCGCAAATATTGCAAGCCGGATTTCTCGCATTACAAACTGCCCTGCCGTGATAAACCAACCGAATCGACCAATTTTCCCAATCCGGCTGCGGCAACAATACCATCAAATCCCGCTCGATCCTTATAGGATCGGTATGTTCGGTCAATCCCAACCGCTGAGTCAAACGTTTGACGTGAGTGTCTACCGTCACGCCCATATTAATACCAAAAGCGTGGGCGAGAACGACATTAGCGGTTTTGCGGGCAACTCCGGGCAATTCTAGCAGCAGTTCCATCCGCTGCGGTACTTGATTGTTAAATTTATTGACGATCGCCTGACAAGCACCTTTAATATTTTTAGACTTATTGCGGTAGAAACCAGTCGATCGCACCAGACTTTCGAGTTCTTCTAAATCAGCATTTGCCAAAGCCACCGCATCGGGAAAACGCTCAAACAAAGCCGGCGTTACCAGATTTACTCGATCGTCCGTACACTGAGCCGAGAGAATCGTCGCCACCAGCAACTGCACGGGAGTTTCGTAGTTGAGAGTACAAGGAGCTTCTGGATAGAGGCGTTTGAGGCGAATCAGAATTTCTAGCGATCGTTGTTTTAAACTTAACTTTTTAGCCATTAGTCATTAGTCATTAGTCATTAGTCATTAGTGATTTATAAAATATTGGGGTCGATTCCCATTTCGCGTAGTCGAGCTTCTAAAGCTTCCGATCGCGATCGTTCTTGTTCCAGCAAAGCTTCTGCTTGCTCGGCCCTTTGCCGTTCTTGTTCGGCCCTTTGCTGTTCTTGTTCAGCTCTTGATTCTGCTTGCTCTCGCAGTTGAGCAAGTTCGACAAAACTTACAAATGGCGATCCGTTAGGCCCGAATATTTGTAGTGCGGTTTCTGATAGTTGAAACCGCACTCCTAGTCTGGGACTTACCCAACCGTCCGCCGATTCTACAGCTTCTAATTCTTGGTCTCGACGCTGCCATATAGTTAAATCCACTTGTTCAGGGTTGTACAAGTAATATTCTTCCACGCCGTAGCGTTCGTAAAATTTGAATTTTTGAATCATCGGAGTTAGACGGTTTCCCGGCGACAAAATTTCAAACACGACTTGCGGCGGAATGTTATCTTCGTTCCACTGTTGGTAGGAACCTCGATATCTTTTCGGTCTGCCAAAGGCTACCAGCACATCTGGTGCTTGAGCAAGTTTATTATTTCCTTCTACTGGATACCACAGTAAGTTACCCGCCACAAAAACATCAGCAACGCTCGCAAATAAAAGTTCTAAATTTTCTTTAATCCAGACGATTAATCGAAACTGTTCGGTATTATCTGACATGGGTTCTCCGTTGTCATCTGGGTAGACGATTTTTGATTTCTCGGGAGATTGCAGTTGTGTAATCATTGCTTTTTTCCCCAAATTTAATGATCGAATATTAGTCATTAGTCAAAATTGCTGTAATGACTAATGACTGTTAATTTTTAACTGTTGACTAATCTTATAGGTTATTAGTGGCAACCAACAAATAACAAATAACAAATAACCAATAATCAATAATCAATAATCAATAACAACCAACTACTGACTACTGACTACTGACTACTGACTACTGACTATTGACTATTGTTGCCGAAGATTGCCCATCAAATCGAACCCAGCCAAATTAGCTGTATCCCGAATAATCAAGAAAATTCCCAAACCCAGCAACAGCATCAAACCAGTCTGCATAACATTTTCCTGAATGCGGTTCGGCAGAGGCTTGCCCCGCAGTCCTTCTATCAACAGAAAAGCTAGCTGACCGCCGTCTAAAGCAGGTAAAGGCAAGATATTAATCACAGCCAAATTGATGCTAATTAGCACAGCATACTGAAACAAACTGGCAGCATCCGATTTGGCAATCCCTGCACCAATAGCCACAATCGCTACAGGCCCGGACAGCTTGTCGGCAGTCTGGCTGAAATTGCTAAGTAACTGCCCGAAACCTTGAACCGTCAGCACCACAATCCGCTCAAATTCTTTGGCGGCCTTACTAAACGCCTCTACAATTCCTGCCCTCTGCCGCACGACAGTGCCGTTAGAAGTTAGCTGCACGCCAATGCGACCTTTGCCGTCGGGCGACTCTTCGGGAGTTACTGTCACCACAAATTTTTGTTCTTGGCGCTGAATTTCCAACGCTAGGGGTTGGTTGGGATGATCTTGGATTGCTGCGACCAATAATTTGATTGCTTCGCGGGAAGCGCCCAATTCCTTGCCGTCAACAGACAGAACAACGTCGCCCGATCGAATTCCGGCTTGTTTCGCGGCAGAACTGACTTCCGCTGCGACTTCCGGGACTTTAACTCCCGGTAGGTAGTTCATTTCTGCAGCGCCGACAGTGCCCAATTGCACCACCAACAGGAAGTAAGCAAAAATCAAGTTGGCAATTACCCCTGCACTAATGACGATCGCCCGATCGAGCACGGGGCGATTTTTGAGCAAATTCGGGTCATTTGGGGGAATTGTACTGTCTGGATCGTCGTCCGGAAAACCCACGAAACCTCCCAGGGGAAAGGCGCGGAGGGCATATTCTGTTTCCGGGCCTTGGTACTTCCAGAGGATGGGCCCGAAACCGATAGAGAAGCGGTTGACGTGGATGTGTTGAAGTCTCGCCGCCAGGAAGTGGCCGAGTTCGTGAACGACAATCAAGATACCTAAAACTGCGATCGCTGCCAAAACTGACATGAAGGATTCCACTAACACTTTTACTGGACTTTGATTTATTTTAATATCTTTTTAATATCGGTGGCTTCGGAGCGACAATTTTCAGTCAAACTGGAAGATGGAGTTTTTGTCGGAAGTCCCGGGCGCTGCGATCGAACCGATGCTGCAAAACCGATCGCGCGATCGTACCTGAGTTTACCTCATTAGCAATTCCTCATTACCAATTCCCCATTACCAATTCCCCATTACTAATTCCCAATTATGAAAGACACTTCTTTGAATATTATCGCTATTTCTATCTTTGCCATCACCGTTTCAATATTGTTGGGCCCCGCATTCAACTTGCCAGAAGCCGTACCTGCGATCGCCACTTTTTGCCTGTTGGGGCTAGCCACCCTCGATAGTTTCCAGTGGCAAGGTCAAGGCGGTACAATTTTATTAGATTGGCTGGGAGGAACTTCCAAACAAAAGCGCGATCGTATCCTTCACCACGAAGCCGGACACTTCCTAGTCGCCCACCTATTGGGAATTCCCGTAACCAGCTACGCCCTCAGCGCTTGGGAAGCATTTAAACAAGGCCAAACAGCTCAAGGCGGCGTCCGATTTGAAGACGAACAATTAGCATCTCAACTGCAAAATGGCACTCTTTCCTCCCAACTTTTAGACCAATACTGCACCGTGTGGATGGCCGGAATAGTCGCCGAAAAATTTGTTTACGGCAGCGCACAAGGAGGAGCAGAAGACCGTACAAAAATTAGCGCAATTTTAACACAACTGCGCCGTCCCAGTTCAGAAATTCAACTCAAACAAAACTGGGGTTCGCTGCGAGCAAAAAACCTGATTGAAAGCCACAAATCAGCTTACGAAGCCCTAGTCGCAGCAATGGAAGAAAGAGCAACCGTCGCCGAATGCTGCGACATTATCCAGAAAAATTTATAAACAAAAATTACGCATTATTGCCTCGATCAACCCGGTTTATTTATAAATTTCTCACTAAAACCCATATTTTGCGTAAAAACCGGGTTTTTCTGCATAAATTTTATAGGGATTAAAAATTAATGTCAGAACCAAAAAATGCTGCAAAAACACTGCAAACAGCGAACCAAAATACAGAAAAATTGCTGTGGCTGTTCGGTTTTCGCATCGACCCCGACACCGAAGTACCAAATCTATATACTCTAATTGTCTACGGAGAACAAGAGCAGCCTTTAGTAGCCGGCGGTCAACTTGTATTTTTTACACGTCCAGAACTAGCGATTAACGCTCTCCAATTGTGCAATATCGATGTCAGCCAACTGGGAAAGCCACCCACACAAATAGATGCTATTTGTGACATTGCAGAAACGCTGTACTTGCTCGATGCAGAAGATATGGACGAATCAGGGACTATTCTTAACTGTTTGAACGCGCTGTTAAATTTAGTTAAAGCCACATTAACACCGATGCCCACAGAGTACAAGCCCGTGCTTTATGCTTTTGCAGACCACCTAAATATTGATGAAGAGTTTGCGAGTTTTTTAGCTGAAGAGGACATCCAGCGTTCGGAGATGGTCAATGCTATTTTGTGGTGTGTGGGAGCAATTACAGCAAAATCTAGATTGCTGACATAGCAATTTAATATAAAACTAGAATGTGCATCGATAATAAATAATATCGCCAAAGGAAATTGTGCCATGACTGTAACAGATTTACGCTTGTGGACTGTAGACGAATATCGCCGCATGGCCGAAACTGGCATTCTCAATCCCGATGAACGAATCGAATTAATTGACAGGAAAATTATCTCAATAAGTGCAAAAAATCCTCTCCACGCAGCAACTAATCTCTGTGCAGCGGACTATCTGAGAAATCTGCTGGCAGGACTTGCTTTAATTCGCATCCAAGACCCGATCGATCTGAGTGATAATTCAGAACCAGAACCGGATATTGCTGTAGTGCAAATCGACCCCCGGCTGTACCAAGATTTTCATCCCGCACCGCCAACATTTTCTGATTAGCATAAATAGCTGATACCACTTTAGAAACAGACCGCAAGCGAAAAGCACCGGCTTATGCTAAGGCGGGAATTCCTGATTATTGGATACTTGATGTTAACACGCCGCAAGTTTATGTTTTTCGCGAACCGATGGGGAGAAATTACAGGCAAGAAACTATATTTGATGAAGATGTAATTTGATCGATGCTGGCATTTCCCGAAATAGAAGTTCAGGTAGGGCGATTGTTTCCTTAACGTACAGTCTTGAACGCATGGAGGCTAGAAACCCGGTTTCTACGAATAATTTCCGAACCGCAACGAGAAATCTACGAAGAAACCGGGTTTCTGAGGTATGGGTGCATAAGTCCAATTATCAATTACCAATTACCCATTCTTCAGAATAATCCCGATCGCTACAAAAAACTTAGTATCAGGGCGTAGCGCGAGTTATACTCCTACTGGAAAGACTGTGACTGCCAAAAAATCCCGAAATCAAAGTTTATGAGCAACACTTCCCCGCCTCACCCAGCCGCCGACAACGCCGAAACAAAAAAACTCAGTTTCTCAACAAAATTAGCATACGGTGCCGGCGACCTCGGCCCCGCAATTACTGCGAATGTTTTGGTATTTTTCCTGCTGTATTTCTTTACCAACGTCGCCGGTTTGGCTGCAGGTACTGCTAGCAACATTTTGCTGATCGGCAAGGTTTGGGATGCCATAAATGACCCGATTGTGGGGGTTTTGAGCGATCGCACATCTCACCGCTGGGGGCGCCGATATCCTTGGATCGTTTACGGGGCAATTCCTTTCGGCATCTTCTTCTTTTTGCAGTGGATTGTTCCCAGCAAAGATCCAACGATACTATTTTGGTACTATGTGGCGATCGCCATTTTGTTTAACACGGCCTACACCGCCGTCAACCTGCCTTACACCGCCCTCACTCCAGAATTAACCCAAGACTACAACGAACGCACTAGCCTTAACAGTTTTCGGTTTTCTTTCTCGATCGGCGGCAGCATTTTGTCGTTAATTTTAGCGCAAAATATCTTTGAAAGAGTTCAAGATGACACCCAAAAATACTTAATCTTAGGCGCACTATGTGCAGTAATCTCAGTATTGCCTTTGTACTGGTGCTTTTTGGGAACCCGCAAACACGTACTCTCTCAATTGTCAGAAAATCCAGTAGCAGACGATTCAACATCCTTGCCACTGAAAGAACAGTTGCGGATTGCATTTAACAATCGCCCTTTTTTGTACGTAATTGGAATTTACCTCTGTTCTTGGCTGGGAGTGCAATTAACTGCTTCTATTTTGCCCTACTTTGTAATCGACTGGATGAAACTGCCAGCAGCAACTTTTACCCAAACTGCGATCGCAGTTCAAGGAACTGCACTCGCCATGTTATTTGTTTGGAGTAAAGTCAGCGAGAGATACGGCAAAAAAGCCGTATATTTTATGGGCATGAGTTTGTGGATTATCGCCCAAGCCGGACTGTTTTTCTTACAACCAGGTCAAGTAGTCCAGATGTATTTGCTAGCCGTCATGGCAGGTGTCGGAGTTTCCACTGCTTATCTCATACCTTGGTCGATGATACCGGATGTCATTGAACTCGACGAACTCCAAACAGGAGAAAGACGCGAAGGCGTGTTCTATTCGTTTATGGTGTTGCTACAAAAAATTGGTTTGGCGCTCGGTTTGTGGTTTGTGGGACAAGCATTAGAAGGAGCTGGATTTCTCGCCACAATTCAGGGACAGGCTGCGCCAGTACAGCCGGAGTCTGCACTGTTTGCTATTCGAGTTGCGATCGGGCCGCTGCCCACAATTGCTTTAATTGCTGGCATGATTCTTACATATTTTTATCCTATAACCCGCGAAGTTCATGCAGAAATATTGTTGAAACTCCGAGAAAGAAAAGCACAAAATTAGTAAGCTAATAAGGAGTAGTTGGCAAGTAGTAAAAGCGAAAAGTAACAACTACCAATAGCTAATCCGATCGAGATAGATAGCAATCCTCCCATCCTGTGCTAGCTCTTTTTTTTTCTTTAACAATGTGTCATCTTCTTATTGTATCGGTTAATTCAAAAAAAGCCTGTTGCGCGTTTCCCGAAAGGATTGTTATAGCTTGCTCGGAGGGCGAATCAAAGCGATAGTTTTAGTCATAGCCCCGGAACGCAGAAACCTAGTTTTTTTTACGAAAATACATAAATCGCGCAGCGCCATCCGCCCCGGTAGAAAAAGTCCGAATGCTTGAGTTGTTCGAGATGTCGATCGAGTTTGAGATCGCAGATTATTAAATTTTATGTCAGTCGCGGACTTTTGAGAGAAATTTGTGATATTATGGAGGAGGTGAGGAATTATATAGACTTAAGCAGTCCTCCAGCTCCTCAAAAAGTTTATAATTAAAAGAAGAGACAGATTTTTATCGGAAATTGATTCGATTAGTTGCCGTTCCAAAAATCTGCTGAATGCTCCTAATTATATCTACATGAAAAATGGAAAATTTTTTAGCCAGTGAGTTAGCGAATAAGTTAACAGGTGCTGCTGTCGCTGTAGGCGAACACAAAAATGGCATAGATGACTAGGCAATCGGCGCAACCTCTGGCTGAGGTGTTACGGTCAATTGTAAAAGTTTGGTAAAGCTATTGCGCCCCTGCGGCGAAGCTGAGCGACACCAGAAAAAGTTTGCTTCGCCCCCCCCGAAACCCTAAATAGATGCACGATGCAGCCGACCGAAATGCAGTCGGATACAATTCTCAAGCAGTTGTAAAACAACTTTTGCAGCCGGCAAAGCATAGGGATTTAGTTATTTTTGTATATTATGTGAAAGTAGTGAGAACTATTAGAAGGAAGTGGGCTCGACCAAGCAAGAATCTCCTGTGATATCCTTAAGCCAATGCTCAAAGTATCAACCAAAAGGCTTGCAGAACAAAGCTGATTTAACCAACAAAATTTTAAAGAGGTCTACATGGAAAGAGAACAGGACGCTCATATCGTACCCATTAGCAACCAGAGCCGACAGGTGCAGCAATTTTCCGTTGAGGAGGGAGAAGAATTAAGCGCGCAGCCTCAGAAAGGATTGAATCTAAAGCCGTTGTTGAGGACTTTTCAGCGAAAAGCCCTAATCATTATTGGGATTATTGGTCTAATAGGCGGTGGAGTTACTTATCAGATCAAGGGCAGTAAGCAAACATATCAAGGCGATTTTCGGATGCTAGTGGAACCCGTGACAACGGAGGCAAGAATTGCTGACCCCGCTGCCCTAGCGAATCGCGGCGAGGGGGGGGCAGTGCCTAGTCGAGAATTTTTTAGTTTGGACTACGCAACTCAACTTCAAATTCTCCAGAGTCCTCAGATGCTGTCGGCTATTGTTAAACAAGTCCAAAAACGATATCCACAATTTACCGAGGCAATTCTTCAAAAAAATTTAGTCGTTTTGCGGATGGGTGAAGATGAGATGACGCTCACTAAAATTTTGGAAGTTCGCTTCATGGGGACTGATCCTCAATTAGTTGATTTCGTTTTACAAGAAATTAAAAAGAAATATTTAAAATATAGTCTTGACGAACGCAAGACTCGCATTGGTGAAGGTGTTAATTTTATTGAAGACCAGCTTCCGGGACTCAATAAGCGCGTAAATGACCTGAAGTCGGACTTACAGGTGATACAACAGCAACAAAAGATTACCGATCCTAAAGAACAAGGGGCGCAATTGATCCAGCAAATTCGCACCGTAGAAACTTTAGAGTTAGAAACTCAAAGGCTGCTGCAGGAACAGAAAACGCTGTACGCGAACTTGCAAAAACAATTAGATTTTACACCAAATGAAGCTATTGCTGCTTCAGCTTTAAGCGAAGAACCTCAATATAAAGAGTTGCTGACCAAGGTTAAGGAAGTAGAAGGTCAGATTGCTGTAGAAACAGCTCGTTTTAAATCGGCTAACCCTATAGTGGAAGCTTTAGAGCGCAAGCGGACAAATTTAGTAGCTTTGCTCAACCAGCAAACTGACCGAATTTTAGGGCAAAATTTAGTAGGAAGCCAAGCCAATTCTAAAGTTCAGAATTTTCAAAATTCAATTCGCATAGGCTTGATTAAACAATTGGTTGATACTGCCAACCAAGTTCAAGTCTTAGAAGCTCGCAGTCAGGCGATCGCCCAAACTAAAAACGATTTGGGCCGACAAGCCAGAGAATTTCCCAGTATAGCCCGCCGCTACAACGAACTGCAACAGCAATTAGACATCGCCGCCCGCACCCGCGATCAACTTTTAAGTCAGCGGGAAAGTCTGCGCATCCAAGCAGCTCAAAGCCAAGTACCTTGGGAAATAATTTCTGAACCCCGGATACCGCGAGATATTAAGGGCAACCTGATTCCAGTTGCATCAAAAAATAAAAACAAATTTATGATGGCAGTGATTGGGGGGCTAGTGTTGGGTCTGGGATCTGCTATCCTCATTGAAAAAATCCGCAATATTTTCTACAGTGTTGATGACGTTAAAGATGGGGTGGAAGCACCTTTATTGGGAGCAATTCCTCTTGACAAAAATGCTAAGAAATTTCCGCCTTCTATTGCTAATGCCTATGCTTATCTTGAAGGAAAAGAGGGTAATAAGAAAAATGCTTCGGAATTTATAGAAGCTTTTGACTCTCTTTATACTAATATCCGCTTTCTTTCTTCAAATCGAACGATTAGCTCTTTGGCAGTTGGTTCAGCTACAGTTGGCGAAGGCAAATCTACCGTTGCTTTAAACTTAGCTCACGTGGCAGCGCTGGCGGGTCAGCGCGTGCTGTTAGTAGACGCGAACTTGCATTCGCCCAGCCTGCACTTGTTGTTGGAACTGCCTAATGTTAAGGGATTGAGCAACTTGCTCGACAATAAAAATGAACCAAATGAAATTATCCAGCGATCGCATCTAGCAGATAATCTTTTTGTATTAACTGCCGGTCTCCCTATTCCCGGTACTGCTAGACGCCTTGCCTCATCTCAGATGCAGTATTTAATGGAAGAACTTCAGGCAACATTTGACTTAGTGATCTACGATACGCCGCCGCTCGTTGACAGTAAAGATGCGAATTTTTTAGCGGCGCGCACCGATGGAATACTGATGGTTATAGCAATTCGCCAAGTCAAATTTTCTGTCGTCCAAAAAGTTTTCAGTCAATTAGAAAATTTTGGCATACCCTGCTTGGGTACAGTTGCGAATCATGCCACCAAAGGCAAGAAGTATCAACCATCTAAATCATCAGTTGTTGAAGAGAAAAATGAATATTTGAATTTTTCACCAGCACCGTCTGGCATCCGCAAACTAGCTTCCAAAAAAGAGTGACACCCAAAAAAGCTGGCACCCAAAAAAAGGATACAAGCCCCCGACAGGAGTCATGGAACTCCCAAAATTTTAGACTCTTGTTCAAGCTCCCAGATTCGTCTGTGGAGTAAATCGAAAATCTAAAATCGTTCGACTGAGCGCGACTTGACTAAGCGCTCGGCGAACCTCTCAGGCCGAAGTCTAAAATCTAAAATCTAAAATCTAAAATCTAAAATTGATTGATGGCGGACTAATTTTCATCAGGGTTGGTGGGAAATGTGACGGTAAAATTAGTCCAGCCATTGCTGCTTTCAACCTCAATTTTCCCCTGCAACTGTTCGACAAGTTTTTGAACCAAAGCTAAACCCAAACCTGTACCTCCTTGTTTCCAAGGATCGGCGTTGGGAACTCGATAAAATTTCTCAAAAATTCGAGGCAATTCCTCTATGGAAATGGACGATTGATTGCTGAGTTTAAATTGGATTTCTGAAGCTAGAGCAATTGCTTGTCGCGAATTCTTTCTTTGTCCTCGTTGTTCGCAGTATTCGTTTTTGCACTCAACTTTCAGAGAAATTTCGCCGTCATTGGCAGTATATTTGCAGGCATTGTTGAGGAGCTCTGCTAAAATTCGTCCCAAACTAGCTCGGTTGGAACTGATCGTGGGAAGGTGGCGATCGCACTCTACTCGCAAATCCTGGTGGCGGTCATGGGCCCGGGTGTAAAACGGGTCGATAATAGTAGGCAGCCAGGCTTCTAAGTTTACTGGTTCGAGGTCGATCGGACAAGTTGCGGCTTCGAGCCGCTGCAAATCTAGCAAATCATTAATCAAATCTGTTTCTCTAGTACATTCTGTTTCTAAAATTTCTAAATAAATCTGGCGCCTGTCTGGTGTGGGAGAAATTCTCAGCATATGAATAGCCATTTTTATATTAGCTAAAGGCGTCCGCAGTTCGTGAGAAACTGTGCTGAGAAATTCATCTTTGAGGACGTTTAAATGCTGGAGTTCGTGAACTTTTTGCTGCAATTCGGCGGTGCGTTCTTGGACTTGACGTTCGAGGTCGGTGTTCAGATTTTGCACTTGCTGATAGAGTTGGGCTTGCTGAATCGCGATCGCGATTTGAGTTGCCAGTTGCTGCAGCAAATCCACTTCCGAAGGCTGCCACTGCCGGGATTCGGAGCACTGATGGACGCACATCATTCCCCATAAATTGCCGTCTTCCAAAATTGGTACAATCAAATAAGCTTTAATTTGCGCTTGTTGAAACCGCGCATATTTTTCGGCGCTCAAACGGGCTTGGTCGATGTCGGGGACGGCATAAATTTCCTGTTCTATCACCGAAGCAGATTCTTGCCAAATATTATCGGGCAGGATTTCTCCCAAGATTGAAGGCCAATTTTCGGCAACGGATTCTGCCACTACAATGCCGTAATTGCTGGACTCTAAATGCAGGATTGCTACTCGATCGGCTTGCAAAACTTGGCGGACTTCATCGACGCTGGCGTGGAGAATTTCTTCGAGGTTTAAGGATTGGTGAATCCGCAAGGAAATGTGAGTTAACAGCCGATCGCGCTGCAATTGTTCGTGGAGTTTTGCAGTCCGTTCCCGCACCTGCTGTTCTAGTTTTGCGTTGCGGCTTTGCAGCAGTTCCACTTTTTCGGCTTGCAGTTGATAAACCGACTGCTGCAACTGTTTGACAACTCGGTACATTTCGGTGGGGTCGAGGACTCTGAGCAAGCTGGTCTGAGTAATAATTCCCAACAGTTCTCCGCGCCCCCCGCACACGACCAACCGCTGCACTTGTTGCTGCTGCATTTCTTTGTGCGCCGTCCACAGGGAATCGGAAGGTTGAAGAAATTGCAGGGGAGTTCTCATGACTTTTTGAGCTGGGGTTTGCTCGAAATTTAGTTCTAGAAACTGTGCCTGCACGATGTCATATTCGGTAAGAATTCCCCGGGGTTGGTGAAACGAATAGTGAAAAATGGAGGTATACTCATCTTTGGGCTTCTCCATTGTTAATTCTTTGTTTTTTGTAATGACTACACAACTGACTTGATGCTCTGACATCAGTTCGGTTATACTCTTCAGCGAAGCGGTGTGGGGCGCTGTAATTGGCGTAGTCATCAATTCTGCTACTCGCCGTAATTTGAGAATATTTGAAGGCTGCAATACTTGGCGAATTCTTTCCCGCGTCAGCACTCCTACCAAGTGGCCCCATTGATTGACGATCGGCAAATAGCGAATCTTGTGCTGGCGAAATAAGGATAAAGCAGTAAACACGTCTTGGTCATCGGATTCTGTGAGGGAGACCGACACCGGGGACATCACTTCGGAAATTGGTATTTTGTGCAGGGCTACTTTATGCTGACTGTCTATTTTGCCAGAAGCTATCAGCCTCACAAGGTCGGCGGGAGTTAATATGCCGATTAACAGTCCGCGGCTGGGGTTCTCGGATAAATTGCCTGTGGTCAAAGTCTGCTGATTCTCCACTACGAACACGCAGCGGGCCCGCACCTTGTCCGGCGCGGACGTTTCGGTCACAGATCCCCGGTCTGAGGGTAAAGGTGTTTTGACTAGGGGACAACTGTTTTGCAACTGACTCATCAAGGCGATCGCTACTGCTAAGGAAGTTTCTGGCCCGGCAGTGAGAGGGTAGCGATCGATCGCTTGTTCTAAGGCTGAGGAGTAAAAGGGCGGGTGGTAAAACGACATAGTTGATTGCAGGTTGTCAGAGGGCGGCTAACTATCGGGCAAAGCCTTGGGGAACGGCAGAAACACCTCGCCTGTGCTTGGGATTTAAATAATAAACTTTCTAATTAATTATTTTTACGCAATCTGAGCTTTAGATTAATCGTCTCACTAATCCGCAATCTTACCGATCTCAAATCCTTGGGCGGTTTTTACTGCCTGCTTTTCCCCTGAGACTCCCTTATAATCAAAATAACCCGAATGTAAAGTTTTACTACAAGATTTACTCATAATGACAACTTTAAGCTTAGAGCAAATTGCAGCCAAGTTAGAAAGCCAAAATTCAGCGGATCGAATGGTGGCTTTGGCCAACTTGCGGAACGTGCCTGCTGCAGAGGCGGTGCCTTTGATAAAAAAGGTGTTGAACGACGAAAGTTTGCAAGTGCGATCGATGGCTGTGTTTGCTCTCGGGGTCAAACCGACAGCAGAGTGCTATCCCATTCTAGTCAAATTGCTAGAAACTGACCCAGATTACGGCATTCGCGCTGACGCTGCGGGTGCTTTGGGCTATCTAGAAGATATCAGAGCTTTTGATGCTTTGGTGCGGGCTTTTTACGAAGATACTCAATGGCTGGTGCGCTTCAGCGCTGCTGTTTCTTTGGGGAATCTCAAAGATCCCCGGGCTCGCGACGTGCTGCTAAAAGCTCTCGACAGCGAGCAGGTGGTGATCCAGCAGGCGGCAATTTCGGCTTTGGGGGAAATTAAAGATCTTGGGGCGATCGATCGCATCCTCGATTTTGCTCAGTCGGAAGATTGGCTGATCCGTCAGCGGCTGGCTGAAGCTTTGGGCAATCTGCCGAGTGTTAAGAGCGTTTCGGCTTTAAAATACTTAGAAAAAGATAGCAATTCTCAAGTATCTGAGGCGGCAACTATTTCTCTCGATCGTTTGTCAAAAGCAGAAGCGTGACATAAAACTTTTAGTATCTTGAGAAACCCGGTTTATTCAATAAACCGGGTTAATCCTTATTTTAGCAAGCTTAATAAAATTTATAGAGTATTCAGTAAAACCAGAATGTATTATTTAAGCTGCGAGGGTAAATCGCAAGTTAAAATAGTTGTCGATCTCCTTTAACCCAAACTAACCATGAATCAAGCGCCCAATCCTTTTAACTCAAATCCCTCCAATCCGCTAGACCCCTTGGAGCAAGAAGTTGACGAGCAAGGTGAAGCATTGCCGAGACAGTACCACCCGGCAACTAAAAAAACTCTGCAAAAAGTCTTTATTATCCTGGTAGTTGTCGGGGCAATTATTGGGGGAATTCTATCTATAGGGGTGATTTCGCTGATGCAGAAGGCGGGATTGACAGATGTGCCAGCAAGGGTACAAAATCCTAAGTGAATGGGTGGGGTGAATGTACCGGAAGCGATCGCCGAGCCTTAATTATAGTATCGTTCAATCTCGTGCCCATGTTGCTTGCGCGAAATTAAGACGCGATCGCTCGCCTTCCAAATAAATCTTAATATTTTCATTATTTTATTTGAGGCAACTGTGTCTATACAATCAAATTCGGTGCTGTAGGATCCCCGGCCAAAAACTATTTCAAATAAGCCCTACTTATTCTGAATAATAAAATGTTACTTATTGCGCTATTTATCGCCACATTTTTTTTAGCATACTGCAATGGTGCTAATGATAATTTTAAAGGCGTGGCAACACTGTTTGGCAGTCAGACGACGAGCTATAAAACAGCAATTACTTGGGCAACGATCGCAACTTTTGCAGGTTCAGTATTTTCTATTTTTTTAGCAGAAACGCTGGTAAAAAGCTTTTCGGGAAAAGGGCTAGTTCCAGACGAGATCGCCAATGCCCCAGATTTTCATTTGGCAGTCGCGATCGCTGCGGGTTTAACCGTTATTCTTGCTACCTTAACTGGATTCCCTATTTCCACAACTCACGGTCTTACAGGTGCTCTTGTAGGTGCAGGTTTAGTAGCAATTGCTACTGAAGTTAATTTTACAGCATTGCAGAACACTTTTCTAATGCCTTTGTTGCTGAGTCCCATGATTGCGATTCCATTAGCAGCTTTAATTTATGGGCTGTCTCGCTACCTGCGAGTTTATTTAGGAATCCAGAAAGAATGGTGTATTTGCGCTGGTCAAACTCAACAGATTATTCCCATTCCCCAGCCCGATGCAACTAACATACTTAAGTGCATTACAACCGCTGATGTTGCGGTCGATTCTCTAGATAAATGCACGCAAAGGTACTTGGGAAATTTCTTACAAATTCCCAGCCAAAAGTTAGTGGATGTTTGCCATTTTATGAGTGCGGGAATCGTCAGTTTTGCCAGAGGATTGAACGATACTCCGAAAATTGTTTCGCTGATGTTAGTCGGTCAATCAATATCAGTTCAGTGGGGAAGTTTAGCAGTAGCTTTGGGAATGGCGATCGGCGGTTTATTGAATGCTAAAAAAGTTGCCGAAACAATGAGCAAAAAGCTGACAGCAATGAATACCGGTCAAGGGCTGGTGGCAAACGTAGTGACGGGATTTTTAGTTATTGCTGCCAGTCGCTATGGACTTCCAGTTTCTACTACTCATGTTTCGGTAGGTTCAATTTTTGGTGTCGGATTGATTTCAAAAAAAGCTAATGTGCGCGTTTTCTATCAGATTCTACTATCATGGATTTTGACCTTGCCAATTGCTGCGTTAATCAGCGGCTGTGCTTACTGGGTGTTGCATCGGTAAGAGAATTAATCGTTAGTCCTAGAAGAGAAAGAGTTCGCAGTTGATTTGGGATTGTCATCAAAGGATAACCCGATCAAATCTAACGGTAAAAAAAGAAATCGTGCCGGGAGCTTTTGAATAAAATTTTAAGGGTAATTTATGGTTAAAAATTCTCCGATCGCGCCACCTGTTGCAGATAAATTGATTGCTGCTGGCTTTCACGCTCTTTCTGACCCCCTGCGGCTTCAGATTTTGGAGTTGCTGCGGGAACAGGAGTTGTGCGTGTGCGATTTGTGCGATCGACTTGAAGTCCCTCAGTCTAAACTCTCTTTTCACCTCAAAGCCTTGAAGGATGCAGCTTTAGTGCGCAGCCGCCAAGAAAGCCGCTGGATTTACTACAGACTCAATTTGACCCAGTTTGTCGCCCTCGAACAGTATCTCGCCCAATACCGACGCTTCAGCCCGATCCTGCCGGCGCGCCCGTGTTCCGACGCGGGTTAACCCATCAATATTTCTTAATCACTCAAATACTGATATGGCTTTTTTGATAATTGACATATCAATTTTTATTGATATGATGGGATGGCAACAATTAGTTCTGAGCGATGGATGCAACAGCTCATAGGTTAGCTTGTGCTCGCCCCGATTGCAGGCGAGAGGCGATCGCGGAATTTCTAGGTACATTTATTTTGGTTTTTGCAGGCACCGGCGCGGTGATGGTTAACAAAACTAGCGCTGGTTCCGTAACTCATTTAGGCATCAGTTTTGTATTTGGGGCAGTAGTAACGGCGATGATTTACGCCCTAGGACACATCAGCGGCGCACACTTTAATCCAGCCGTAACTTTAGGGTTTTGGGCGAGCGGTTTTTTCCCAAAATACAAAGTTTTGCCTTACCTTTTAGGGCAGTGTGCGGGTGCGATCGCAGCTTCTCAATTGCTGCTAATTACCCTAGGTAAAGTAGCAAACCTCGGTGCAACTATTCCTCTCAAAGGTAACTGGTTGCAGTCTCTAATTTTAGAAACAGTTTTGACCTTTATCTTAATGTTGGTCATCCTCGGTTCTGGATTAGATAGACGCGCTCACATCGGCTTTGCCGGGATAGCAATTGGCTTAACTGTAGGCTTAGAAGCTGCATTTATGGGGCCGATTACCGGAGCGAGCATGAATCCGGCACGATCGCTCGGCCCGGCTTTAGTTGGCGCCATTTGGGAACACCATTGGGTTTACTGGGTGGCTCCGATTTGGGGAGCGCAATTAGCAGTCGCAGTTTATCGAGAACTATCTAACGGATTTCGGGATTTTAATTAAAAGTATCATGACAAGTTTTACGCACAAACCGAGAATTTTGTTTCTATACGGTTCTTTAAGAGAGCGTTCTTACAGCCGCTTGTTGGCGGAAGAATCGGCGAGAATTATTGAGGGTTTCGGTGCCGAAGTTCGATTTTTCAATCCTCTAGAATTGCCCATTTACGGCAGCGTTCCCGATACTCATCCGAAGGTTCAAGAGTTGCGGGAATTGAGCCTGTGGTCGGAGGGTCAAGTGTGGTCGAGTCCAGAAATGCACGGCAATATTACGGGTATTCTGAAAAACCAAATTGACTGGATTCCTTTAAGTATTGGGGCTGTCAGACCGACTCAAGGCCGAACTTTGGCGGTGATGCAAGTCAGCGGCGGTTCGCAGTCTTTTAATGCTGTCAATACTTTGAGAATTTTGGGTCGCTGGATGCGGATGTTTACGATTCCGAATCAGTCTTCGGTTGCTAAGGCTTATCAGGAATTTAATGAAGATGGGACGATGAAGGATTCGCCTTACCGCGATCGCGCGATCGATGTGATGGAGGAACTGTACAAGTTTACCTTGCTGTTGCGGGAGCAAACGGATTATTTGACCGATCGCTACAGCGAACGCAAGGAACAAGCCGCTAAAAAGACGATCGACGTAGCAAATCGCGCCCTTGAAACATCTAACTAACAACTAACAACTAACAACTAACAACCAGCAAAAACCATGAAAAAAGTAATGTTTGTTTGCAAAAGAAACTCCTGCAGATCGCAAATGGCAGAAGGATTCGCTAAAACCATCGGAGACGGCAAAATTGGAGTCACCAGTTCCGGTTTAGAATCAAGCAAAGTTCACCCAACAGCAATTCAAGTCATGTCAGAAATCGGCATTGATATCACCGATCAAACATCTAACCCATTAAGCCAATTCAATGCCGAAGACTACGATGCAGTAATTTCTCTCTGCGGCTGCGGTGTGAATTTACCCGAAGCGTGGGTATTGCGAGAAGTGTTTGAAGATTGGCAACTCGACGACCCCGACGGACAACCCATCGAAACTTTTCACCGCGTTCGAGATGAGATTAAAGCACGAGTTGAGAAATTAGTGGACTCTCTAAAGTAAGATTAGTGTCAAAATTAGAATTCTTGCCTTGTCGGTTTTAACTCAGCTCTTGCAGTATTGTCAATAAGCCTTTTATGAACAGGCAAGATGCCTGTTCCACAAAAAAATTAATCTCTTGTGGAACAGGCATCTTGCCTGTTTTCAATAAGGGTGCAAGATGTGAGTTTCAATTAACTTTGTAGCGATCGGTTAAAATTTGTCGCTGTCGCATCCAAATAATTAGTGCTAAATTATGAGAGGCGTTCCGGCCGAACGCCTCTACATTCGTTGCGTTCAGAGACTAAAAGGTTAGCACATGATTCAGACAGCAGTCACGCCTTTCAAAAACAAACTTCACTCAGCTTTAACTAAAAAGCAGATTACAGTTTTACAAATTAATCTCGGCAAACGCTGCAACCTCGCTTGCACTCACTGCCACGTAGAAGCTAGTCCGAAACGAACAGAAGAACTTTCCCCGGAAATTTGCGACCAATTAATGCAAATCATTCGCCGTTTTCCTCAAATTCAAACTGTTGACCTCACTGGCGGTGCTCCCGAAATGCTTTACGGTTTTAAACCGCTGGCGGAAGCTGCCAGGGCGGCAGGTAAAGAGGTAATTGTTCGTTCTAATTTGACGATTTACTTTGAAAAAGGTTTTGAAGATATTCCCGAATATTGCGCGCAGCATCAACTCAGAATTGTGGCGTCGCTTCCCTGCTACCAAGCTGACAATGTGGATAAGATGCGCGGCAGCGGTGTTTTTGACAGTTCGATTCGGGCACTGCAAAAGCTAAATCAGTTGGGATACGGGAAAAACCCAAATTTAACTCTGGATTTGGTGTACAATCCACAAGTGCCGGCAACAGATAAGTTTTCGCTAACACCGGAACAGGGCAAGTTAGAGCAAGATTACAAGGTTTATTTAGCAGAACATTTTGGGATTTGTTTTAATCAATTGTTCGCGATTACTAATTTGCCGGTGGGACGGACTAAGTTTCATTTGGAACATAAGAAACTCCACAAGCCTTATCTCGGGTTTTTGGAGGAGAATTTTAATGCCGGTACTCTGGAACATTTAATGTGCCGTAACGAATTGTCGATCGACTATTTGGGCAATGTCTACGACTGCGATTTTAACCAGATGGAAAATCTGCCGGCAAAAACAGGCAGCGGGGAAAAGATAACTGTTGCTAAATTGCTCGAATCTGGCAGTTTAGATTTGATTCAAGAGGTGCAAACTGCTGCTTATTGTTACGGCTGTACGGCGGGTTGCGGTTCTAGCTGCGGCGGTACTTTGATTTGAGAAGGAAGAAGGAAGAAGGAAGAAGGAAGAAGGAAGAAGGAAGAAACTATGCTCTTGGGCCCGATTCCCGATTCCCGATTCCCCATGCTTTTGGGCCCAATGCCCCATGTCCATATTATTGAGAGTGGAGATTGTAAGCAATGAATGATTCGCGATCGCCCGGTGAAAATCCGCCGCCATCCAACAGTTGGAAGCTGATTTTAGGGATTGGTTTAGCTGTGGCTTTAATTGCAGCGACTAAGTTTTTTAATTTCCAAGGAATTTTGAAAAATGCGCTGGAGTCGATCGCGAGTCTCGGCCCTTGGGGCCCGGCAGCTTTTATTCTAATTTACATTGTAGCAACGGTTCTATTTATCCCCGGTTCTTTGCTGACTCTCGGTTCTGGCGTTTTGTTCGGAGTCGTTGGCGGTTCGGTTTGCGTTTCCATCGGCTCAGTTTTAGGCGCAACTTGCGCTTTTTTAACAGGAAGGTATTTAACTCGCGACTGGGTTTCCAAACAGATAGAGGGCAATCAAAAATTTAAGGCGATCGACTCCGCAGTTGCCTCTGAAGGATGGAAAATTGTGTTCCTGACGCGGCTTTCTCCCATTTTTCCGTTTAATTTGCTTAACTATGCTTTTGGAGTCACGCAGGTATCTCTAAAAGACTATTTTTTCGCATCTTGGATCGGCATGATTCCGGGAACTGTCATGTATGTTTATATCGGTTCCCTGGCCGGGAGTTTGGCTGCACTCGGATCGCCAGGGCGATCGCGCACTTCTGCGGAGTGGACTCTCTACGGCATTGGTTTGCTAGCAACGATCGCCCTCACCGTTTATGCAACCCGCTTCGCCAAAAAAGCTTTAGAGGAAAAAATTTCCCCTTAAAACCGCAGCGCAAATTGGTAAAATTGTCAAGAGGGTTTTGCCCATACATTATAATACCTTGCTAATTTAAAAAGCTCCGTATTTTCTCTGTGTTATTTACAATTATTTTGTTATACAAACAAGATAGATATTAAAGATATCGTAAAGCACTCACCTCAAGTAGGTAAACCGAAGGTCGAAATATAAAATTGATGCCACAATAGAATGCGAGTGTCCTACCAGAATAAAAACTGGTTGCAGTCAGGAATGCAAATCCTACCATTTTAGACTTGAGATTAAAGGATTGAAGAATTGGGAATAACTAATCACTACTAGCGTTTTTATCTCGGCTACAGTTGCATTCTTTTCTTAAACTGGTGTCACTACTTGCCTGATATTAATTCTGCCGAAGGACCAAGGAAGAATGCCGTTTGATGAATTTGACTCTGAGGGAACATTTGATGATGCAAAACCCAGCAAATCAAGCCAGATCTATGTCTGCGCCGCCGCACCCAACAAAAAAGCTGCGCCGCTTTTGGGACAACATCAGCAGTTCTGCTCAATCAGGGTGGCAACAAGCGCACAGTCTTTGGCAGCACAGACGGCAGCGCCGCCATTTGCTGACCCTGCTAATTCTGGCCACCACGGCTTTAACCATTAGCACAACTGCTTGCATCAGCTATTTTTTTGTGCGCGGACTAATCCTCGACAATTTAAAGCAAATAGCACTATTAAAACTAGAAAAAGGCACCGACGAAATCGACCGCTGGCTCAGCAGCCGCAAAGCAGAAATAGAAACCATTGCTTACGATCCTACGGTTCGGACTCTCAATTGGCAATTAGTCGAGCCCCGGTTGCAAGGAGAAATATACAGATTAAAAGAGTATTTCATCCTGTCATTAACTCAATCCGACGGCTCATTTATAAACACTTTAGGCAACCGCGGAAACACCAAAGACCGCCAACACTTTCGCACAACAATGGCAGGGTATGTCAACGTTTCCGACCCGCTGATCGGCCGCAGTACAAAAGTTTCGACCATCATCATTTCAGCTCCTATTTGGCCCTTGCCTCCCGGTTCCAATAAAGTAATTGGAGTGCTCGCAGGCGCTATAAAATTAGACAGAGTAGCATCTGTGGCTAACAGCTTGCAGTACGGTTCCGAAAGTTATGCTTTTGCGATAAATTCACAAGGAGTGCCAATTGTTCATCCCAACACTAACTTAATTGGAAATATCGATCGGCCGGCCCCAAGCTTTTTACACTCACAAGACCCCGCACTCTCCACAATTGCGCGGCAGATGATCGATCGCCAGACGAACATCGAACTGGTAAAAATAGATAACAAATGGGTGTATGTGGCCTATGCTCCCCTCAAGGAAGTTAACTGGTCGATGGCTTTAGTAATTCCCCGCGAAAATATTGAATCTCAACTGCAAGCATTAAATTTGCTGACATCTGTAGTCGCCGGACTGCTCGGCCCGGCAATGCTAGCAGCAATTTGGCTAATTTACTCTTCCGAAAACAATCGCGCTCAAGCGGAGCGAGAAGCGATGCTCAACCGGATTGCCGGACGCATTCGGGCTTCCCTAGAATTAGACAAAATCGTGCAAAGTACAGTCGAAGAAATAGTAAATTTGCTGCATCTAGAACGGGCGGCTTTTGGTTGGTACGAACCGCAAAACAAAATGTTAAAAATTATGTCGGAATCTTGCCAATCGGATTCTCCGACACCAGCCATAAAGTTTGATCCTTACTTTATCGAAAATGTGTTAGTACGGAGCGGTCAAAGCGAACCAATTATTCTTTCTAGCGACACTTTGGCGGAGTGTGCAGCTCAACATATCGAATTTAAAGCTAATAGCTATTTAGCCGTACCTGTTCAGACTCAGAACCAGCCGCAGGGTTATTTAATTTGCAGCCACGCTACTCATTGGCTGTGGAGCGAGGAGGAAATTCAACTGTTAAAAGCTGTGGCAGACCAATTGGCGATCGCAATTACTCAAGCTCACCTTTACAGTCAAACCCAAGACCAAATAAAACGGCTCAATAGTGCCTTAAATGAACTGAAAACAACTCAAACTCATTTAGTGCAGAGCGAAAAAATGTCATCATTAGGTCAAATGGTGGCCGGGATAGCGCACGAAATCAACAACCCCGTTAACTTCATTTCCGCTAATTTGCCTCACACCAGCAAATATACTAAAGATTTGTTAGACTTGGTGAGTTTATACAAACAAACTTTCCCAGAGGTTCCCCAGGAAATCGCAGATTTTGTAGAAGAAATTGAGTTAGAATTTATCGAGGAAGATTTGCCGCATATATTGGATTCTATGAAAATAGGAACTGAACGCATTCGCAGCATAGTTCTTTCTTTGCGCAACTTTTCTCGCCTCGATGAATCAGACAAAAAGCTGGCGGACATTAACGAAGGTATGGAAAATACCTTGCTGCTGCTCTCCAATCGCCTCAAAAATAGAGTTTATATAGTCAAGAAATACGGAAAAGTACCTTTAGTCGAGTGCTATCCGTCTCAGCTCAATCAGGTGTTTATGAACTTGCTGAGCAATGCGATCGATGCCTTGAACGAGATCGATCGCCTGGATAAAATCATTACAATTTCCACGGGAGTAGTTCGCGAAAATGGCGGTAAATTTCTGAAAGTGGCGATCGCCGACAACGGCCCGGGCATTCCCGACAGCGTTAAAGACCAAATTTATAACCCATTTTTTACTACCAAACCCGTGGGCAAAGGCACTGGTTTGGGGTTAGCAATTAGCTACAAAATTGTAGTGGACGGACACGGCGGCAGCATCGAAATTTCTAAACCTCCGGGCGGTGGCACGGAGTTTTTGGTAAAAATTCCTATTAGTAACGGCAAGTAAGACTATTTTAGATTTTAGATTTTAGATTTTAGATTTTAAATTTGGGAATGCCTATAATACAAGGTTTTGGATATTATCTACAGATCCATTATTTTTGGAAAGTGGTATCAGGAGGAAGTGGGAAGGGAAGCCCACGGAGTTTGTAACCGAGGTAAGGGATAGAGGTTCGAGGGAAGAGGGAAGAGCGACTCAACAGTTTTAATGAATGCTAAGTTGACGGCCTTTGGCTAAAATTAGAATAGTTTTTGTTAAAGGAGTTTTATGGCTGTTGGCAAGGATACAATTTTCGAGCGCTTTTTGTCGCCCTTGATTCGACTGGCGATCGACGAAGAAGCACTGAAACGACTCTACGAAGGTATCGACTGGGAAACAGCGGGCGATCGCTACCGACAACCCGACCTAGTTTATCCCGAATATTACAGGAGCCAAAACTTTCACGGCATTAAAGGCGGCTACCTCAACCCCAGTGCCGCCGTTTCCTACGATCCAATCACGCAATATGTTTTGCCTCCCCACGAAACAGTAGTCAGGCAAGGCTTAATAGACGCTGTGCGGGTGAAACCGCGCCGAATTATCGATTTGGGATGCGGCACCGGTTCGACAACGCTCATCCTCAAGCAGGCTTTTCCCGAAGCGGAAGTTGTCGGCCTGGACTTGTCGCCTTATATGCTGGTAGTCGCCGAAATGAAAGCGCAAAAAACCGACTTAAATATCCAGTGGTTGCACGGAAATGCCGAAAGCGTTGCTTTTCCCGATGCCAGCTTCGATTTAGTCGCAGCTTCCTTGCTGTTTCACGAAACGCCACCTGCTGTATCGCGGGCAATTTTGCGAGAAAGCTTCCGACTGCTGAAGGTTGGGGGACAAGTGGCAATTTTGGACGGAAACCAAAAAACTTTGCGCCAGACAGAGTGGCTGGCTGATATCTTTGAAGAGCCTTATATTAAGTCTTACGCGGCTGGCAGCCTCGATGCTTGGGTGGGGGCGGCTGGATTCGCGGCGGTGCAAACTCACGAACACTGGTGGGTAAATCAGGTAACGCAGGGTGTGAAACCTTTGCCTGGGGAAGATTTGGAACAGGTGCGGGTGGCGGCGGGGTGGAATCCTATCGATCGGGCTCCTGATTTTGGTGGCGATTTACCAGGCATACCAGCTCCCGCTTGATTTATTAACTGTTGATTGTTGACTGTTAAGAGGCTAATAACTAATGATTAATGACTCATGACTAATGACTCTAAAAGCAGTTTTATTTGATTTTAATGGTGTAATTGTTAATGACGAGCCGATTCACGAGAAAATAATCGATCGATTGATGCTGGATGAAAATCTCCAGCTCAAACGTGGGGAGGTTCGAGAAGTTTGTTTGGGAAGGAGCAATCGCGCTTGCATTACCGCACTGCTCGAGCGCCGGGGACGATTTTTGACAGAAACATACCTCGCTCGGCTGCTGCTGCGCAAGGCCGAAGCTTACAAAGTTCAAATAAATACTTTGGAGAAACTGCCGATTTATCCCGGTTTGACAGAATTTATTGCCAAAATTCGGGCCGCCGGACTGAAAATGGCCGTAGTTAGTGGGGCAATGCGATCGGATATAGAATTGGTGTTAGATCGGGCCGGTTTGGCAGCAAACTTTGAGTTAATTGTCGCAGGCGACGACTTGAGGGCGAGCAAACCAGCACCCGACGGCTATCTATTGGCTGTGGAACTTCTCAACCAGAAATATCCCGAATTTAACCTGCAACTGATCGAGTGTTTGGCGATAGAAGATACTTTTGCGGGGATTGAAGCGGCGAAAAAAGCGGGGATTCAGGTTGCGGGTGTGACTCACACTTACCCGTTTCACATGATCCAGCGCCAAGCTAATTGGACGGTGGACTATTTTGCTGATTTAGAGTTGGACAGAGTGGCGGAACTTTGCTCGATCGCCCCCACTGAGCCGGCTGCGCAAAACACTTGACGTTTTTAGCAGTTACGTGCTAACGTAGGTGACGGTCTGCGAACGTGAGAGCGAGCAAGACCTGTAAGCCTTTTAAATTCGGCAATCCCGCATCTAAAATGCTAAATTAAAACTCAATCAGGGGAATTAGCTCAGTTGGTAGAGCGCTGCGATCGCACCGCAGAGGCCAGCGGTTCGAGTCCGCTATTCTCCATACATCAGGGGCACTTCTACAAGTGACGATCGCACTTTGCTTTGAGCTCAAAGCAAAGTGCGATCGTCACCTGCTTTGATACAAGCCTATTTGGTGCGATCGACCCGGTGGGTGCCTAAGTTCTAGCATCAATAACCTGTTGAGAGCGAGCAACCCGCTTTCTATGTTGTGCGATCGACCCGGTTTGTGACTAACTCGTAGCATCAATAAGATAATTTAAGATAATTTATGTAAAGAAACCGGCTTTCTAATGTCACACTAATTGCTGAAAAGACGTATTTTGGTGTCTAAACCCGGTTTCAGAACAGAATTGAACGGTAGGCCCGTGCACCAAACCCTTATTTCATCGTGAAGCTCAAATCTAAAATCTTACATCTAACATGGTATCAGCCGGGTTTCTGCCGCAGTTGCCATCAATCCCCACAAAGCATTCATTTTGTGAAAAACACTAAGTTTTGTAGCTAAACATACAACAGTCTGATGAGCCTAGTCTTAATATCAAGTCGCTATGTGTTATTATTCTCAATCATCTGACTCATCTATTCAAGAGTAACCAGAAAAAATGGCAAAGCGATTCGATCGGCGGAAATTTCTTTTATACGGTTCTGCTACCCTAACATCAAGTTTATTTCTCAAAGCTTGTAGAACTCCCACTCCAACAGCAACTCCAGCCACTTCGCCCACATCAACAGGAACTACACCAGCAGCAGGCAGTGGAAACACGATCAAAGTAGGAATTTTGCATTCCTTGAGCGGCACGATGTCAATCAGTGAAAAAAGCGTTGTCGATGCCGAACAATTAGCGATCGAAGAAATTAATAAAGCTGGCGGTGTCCTCGGAAAACAAATCGAAACAGTAGTAGAAGATGGCAACTCAGACTGGCCGACTTTTGCCGAAAAAGCCAAAAAATTGATCGACCAAGATAAAGTTGTCACTGTCTTCGGATGCTGGACATCCGCCAGCCGCAAAGCAGTATTGCCAGTATTTGAAGAAAAAAATCATATGCTCTGGTATCCCGTACAATACGAGGGTCAAGAGTGTTCCAAGAACATCTTTTATACTGGGGCAGCGCCGAACCAGCAAATCGAACCAGCAGTTGACTGGCTGCTAGAAAATAAAGGCAAAAAATTCTTCTTAGTCGGGTCTGACTACGTTTTCCCCCGCACGGCAAATACCATTATCAAGGCACAGCTAGCAGCCAAAGGCGGCGAATTAGTTGGGGAAGATTACATTCCTTTGGGCGGGACAGAAGTCACGCCAATTATTACTAAAATTAAGGCAGCTTTGCCAGACGGGGGTGTCATTTTCAATTCCCTAAACGGCGACAGCAACGTAGCATTTTTCAAACAGTTGCAGGGTGCAGGTTTGGGGCCGGACAAATATCCGTCAATGTCTGTCAGTATTGCGGAAGAAGAAGTAAAGGCGATCGGCGTAGAATATCTTAAAGGCCATTACGCCGCCTGGAATTACTTCATGACTGTGGAATCTCCGGGAAATACAAAATTTGTTGAAGCTTTCAAGGCAAAATACGGCAAAGATAGAGTGACTAACGACCCGATGGAAGCAGCTTACATCATGGTTTACCTGTGGAAGCAAGCCGTCGAAAAAGCTGGGACAGCCGACGATTTGGAAAAAGTGCGGGCAGCAGCTTTGGGTCAAACTTTTGACGCGCCGGAGGGCAAAGTTACGATGGAAAACAACCACCACATCTCTAAATTTGTGAGGTTGGGCGAAGTGAGAGACGACGGTTTGTTTAACATCGCTTATGCTACGCCAGAAGCAGTGCTGCCGGTTCCTTGGAATCAGTTTGTCGCTGAAACAAAAGGCTTTTCTTGCGATTGGTCAGACCCCGCAAAAGGCGGAAAATTCAAGAGTTCATAATTAAGTTAATTTAATACTCTTTCCGGGTGCGCACTGCGCACCTTTCCCCTTACATAAATGTGCAGGTAAAACGTCGCTTCGGGTGCTTAGGGCGCACCTTCCCCTCATACAAAAAATTGCGGCTATATGGTGGCGCAATGCGTACCTTGACCCGATTTATTAGTTACCTAAAACATCGCTCGGTGCGCTGATGTCGCACCTTCCCTTCATACAAAAACTCGCATCTTTAGGCTGTGCATTGCGCACATTACTTGTTACATAATTGCACCAAATATTATAGTAGAAAAATAGGAGGATAAAAAGTGGCGATCGGCTTATTGGACGGTTTATTTAACGGCATTAGCATCGGCGCTGTTTTACTAATTGCAGCCCTGGGGTTAGCGATTATTTTCGGGCTGATGGGCGTGATTAATATGGCTCACGGCGAGTTGATGATGCTGGGGGCTTATACAACTTTCGTGGTGCAAAATGTCTTCAAAGGTATCGGAGGATTTGCGTTTGAAACCTATATTTTATTTGCGATTCCCCTAGCTTTTTTAGTAGCTGCATTGGTAGGATTAATTCTCGAACGCGGAGTGATTCGTTATCTTTACGGGCGGCCCCTAGAAACTCTGCTGGCAACTTGGGGCGTAAGTTTAATTTTGCAGCAGTTTGTCCGCAGCGTCAGTTGGGTGCTGGTAATTGGAATTGCGGTGTTTTGTTTGCTGTTTTTTGGAGGTTTGCGAGTGCTGAAGCAGCGATCGGATTTCGATCGCATTCGCAGCAAAATTATCGCCATCATTTTGCCTTTATCTTTGGGTATTTCCTGGGCGGCGAGCGCCTTTTTAGGGCAAACTTACCAACTCGCAGTAACTAAACCTTGGTTTGGCGCTCAAAACGTGGATGTGACTGCGCCTGCATGGCTGCGCGGCGGCATCCCGCTGGGCAATTTCCAGTTGCCCTACGCCCGACTTTTTATTATTGCGCTGACAGGAATTTGTTTGGCAGGAATTTACTTATTTTTGCAGCGTTCTGTGTGGGGACTTCGCATTCGCGCTGTGACGCAAAATCGCAGCATGAGCGCGTGTTTGGGCATTCCTACCGAACAAGTAGACGCGCTGACTTTTGCTTTGGGTTCGGGGCTGGCTGGTGTCGCTGGGTGCGCGATTAGTTTGATCGGTTCCGTAGGGTCAAATACCGGACAAAATTATATAGTCGATACCTTTATGGTGGTGGTTGTGGGCGGTGTCGGCAAGATTGTGGGGAGTGTAGTTGCTGCGATCGCGATCGGCACTGCAAATTACCTGATCGGTTCGGGAACCTTAGCAATAATGTTGGCTCCAATCAAGCCTTTAGCCGACTTCTTCACATTTTTCGCCACAACCAGCATGGCAAAAGTAATGGTATTCGCCTTAATTATGGCTTTTCTGCAAGTGAAGCCGGGAGGGATTTTCCCGCAAAAAGGGCGGACGGTAGAAAATTAAAAATTACAACTGCGAGGGTAGCGAAAAATGCAGAAAAAATATCAAAAAGCCTGGCTAAAAGAAGCGGCAATTGTCAGCGCGATCGCCCTCACATTCATATTCCTCATCCCAGGAATACTCCCCGATGTTCGGCTCAATCAATTAGGGCGATTTTTAGCACTAGCAATTGCCGCCCTCGGCATAGACTTGATTTGGGGATACACGGGATTGCTGAGTCTCGGACACGGCGTATTTTTTGCGATCGGCGGCTACGCCTTCGCCATGCACCTAAAATTGCAAATTCCCCCAACCGCCAGCAGTCAATTGCCAGAATTTATGAACCTCTACGGCGTTACCGAACTCCCCTGGTTTTGGCAACCATTTTATTCATTTCCTTTCTCAGCATTAGCAGTAGTTCTCATCCCCGCTATATTGGGCGCACTTTTGGGTTATTTAGTATTCCGCAATCGAATTCGAGGCGTTTACTTTTCAATTCTCACCCAAGCAGCAACTATTGTATTTTTCAACTTCTTTAACGGTCAACAAAAACTCATTAACGGAACCAACGGACTCACCGACTTTAAAACCCTGTTCGGAGCCACAGTAAATGACCGAGATACTCAATATATTTTCTACATTCTCACCATACTATTTCTAGCAGCAACTTACGCCCTCTGCCGCTGGCTGACCAGCGGGCGTTTCGGCCGCCTGCTAGTAGCCATTCGCGACGACGAAATACGCCTGCGTTTCTCAGGTTACAATCCCACAGGATACAAAGTTTTAGTCTTTGCAATTTCCGCCGGTTTAGCCGGGATTGCAGGCGCATTATTTACCGTACAAACCGGAATTATTTCGCCAAAAGCAATGGATATTGCCTTTTCAATTGAAATGGTAATCTGGGTCGCAGTGGGAGGTCGCGCCACATTATCGGGAGCAATATTGGGAGCGCTGCTAGTCAACTTTGGCAAGAGTTTCTTGAGCGAACAATTCCCCGAAGTGTGGCTATTTTTCCAAGGCGCGCTATTCCTAATAGTAGTTACAGTGTTGCCCGACGGCTTAGTAGGATGGCTGCAACATCAAGGTTTCGACAAAATCCGCACCCTGTTCAGAAGACCGAAGTACGCATCTACTTACCCCAGCCTGGAACAAGACCCCCAAGTGCAGCGCGAAAAAGAAGAACTTGAACATTGAGTGCAAAAAGATCGTGTATATATAAGTAGGCCGACATAAATAAATGTCACCAGGCAGCGAGGAACGAAGCAATCGCAATAGACTGGGGAAAAGCTGGGTTTCTCTCTGAGGAGGCGCAATATATATCTCCACCTACTTATATATCTTTAGCAAAGAGCTTCGTTCTTTAACTTGAGGGTAAACATATGGCAGATATTATTGACTACAAAATTTACGGCGACGATTTGCAACTCATCGAAATTGAACTCGACCCCAAAGAAGGCGTCAGGGCTGAAGCTGGAACCATGACATACATGGAAGGCGACATCCAAATGCAAACATCTACAGGCGGTGGCTTATTTCAAGGTTTCAAACGGATGCTGACAGGAGCGGGTTTTTTCATTACCACCTTTGTCAACGCCGGAAATCGCAAAGCCCGCGTCGCTTTTGCCGCCCCTTATCCGGGTAAAGTAATTCCCCTCGATTTAGGTCAACTTGGCGGTAAATTTTTGTGTCAAAAAGACTCTTTTCTCTGTGCGGCCAACGGCATTGAAATTGAGGTTGCTTTCACCAAGCGCCTCGGTGTCGGTTTCTTTGGCGGAGAAGGTTTTATTTTGCAAAAATTGCAGGGTGACGGGCTAGCTTTTGTTCATGCGGGAGGAACAATAGTTGAGAAAAATTTGGGAGCTGGCGAAGTGTTGCGAGTAGACACCGGCTGTTTAGTAGCTTTTGCTCCCACAGTAGACTACGACATTCAATTTGTTGGCGGGTTTAAAAATGCTTTATTTGGAGGTGAAGGCTTGTTTTTGGCAAAGATGACTGGGCCTGGAAAAGTATACGTGCAAAGTTTGCCACTCTCGAAGTTAGCTGAACGCATTTTAGCTGCCACTCCACCTCCAATTTCGAGCAGTTCTAGCAGTTTTAGTTTAGAGTAAACTGCAAGCAAAAAGTAGAAAATATGGTGTCACGGCAGGGTAAAAAATCTGCTTAATAAGGAGAAGATTTGCGTTACGCACCTACAAAGGTATCAGTTGTTGTCCATTAGTGAGTTAATTACTAATTATGAATGGAAAAGTATTAGAAATAGAAAACTTGACTGTTAGTTTTGATGGTTTTAAAGCTATCAACGGTTTAAATTTCAGCATGGATGCGGGTGAACTGCGAGTTATTATTGGCCCCAACGGTGCGGGGAAAACAACTTTTCTCGATTCGATTACCGGGAAGGTGCAGCCAACAGAGGGCAGGGTGTTATTTAAGGGACAAAATTTGCGCAAGTTGTCGGAAGATAGGATTTCGCGCTTGGGAATTGGCCGCAAGTTTCAGACGCCGCGAGTTTACTTAAATTTAACGCCGCGCGAAAATTTGGAATTGTCTTGCAGCAGCCCTAAAAATGTTTTTTCGACTTTGTTCAAGCCTGCTTCTACTGCTGAAAAACGCACGGTTGCCGGTTTGTTAGAAACAATTGGTTTAGTTGCTAAAGCTGATGTTTCGGCTGGTTTGCTTTCTCACGGGGAAAAGCAATGGTTGGAAATTGGAATGTTGGTGGCTCAATCTCCTGATTTGTTGTTGGTAGATGAACCTGTGGCGGGTTTGACGGATGAGGAAACGGTGTTAACTGGAGATTTGCTGATTTCGCTGGCCGAAAGTCATTCGGTGTTGGTAATTGAACACGATATGGAGTTTGTGCGGCAAATTGCGCAGCAGGTGACGGTGTTGCATCAGGGTGCGGTTTTGTGCGAGGGGACTATGGATGAGGTGCAAAATGACGATCGGGTAATTGAGGTATATTTGGGAAAACCGGAAGAGTAAGAGGAAGAAGGAAGAAGGAAGAAGGAAGAAGGAAGAAGGAAGAAGGAAGACGGAAGAAGGAAGAAGGAAGACGGAAGAAGTTATTTGTTAGTTGCTACCAATTTCCATGCCCAATTACCAATTAAAAACTATGCTGCAAGTTTCTAATTTGAATGTTTATTACGGCGAAAGTCACATTTTGCGCGATGTCGATTTAAGCGTCATGGCGGGGCAAATGGTTTGCTTGATCGGCCGCAATGGTGTGGGCAAAACTACTATGCTAAAAACGATTATGGGGTTGCTGCAACCGCGCGGGGGCACTATTGCTTTTGGTGGCGAATCTATTGCTTCTAAGTTGACTCACCAGCGGGCTAAAATGGGCATTGGTTACGTGCCTCAAGGACGCGAAATTATTCCCCGTTTGACGGTAAAAGAAAATCTCTTGTTAGGTTTGGAAGCGAAACCAACCAAAAGCAAAAATCCTGAAGTTCCTGATGAAATTTTTGATTTATTTCCTGTTTTGAAAACTATGCTCGATCGCCTGGGAGGTGATTTGAGCGGGGGACAGCAGCAGCAGTTAGCTATTGCTAGGGCTTTGATGGGTGAGCCGCAGTTGCTGGTTTTGGATGAACCGACGGAGGGGATTCAACCGTCTATTATTTTAGATATAGAAGCTGCGGTACGCCGCGTAGTTGCGACTAGAGGAATTTCTGTTTTGTTGGTGGAGCAACATTTGCATTTTGTGCGGCAAGCTGACTGGTATTATGCTATGCAAAAAGGCGGAATTGTGGCTTCTGGAAGCACTAGCGAATTAAGCGATGAGGTGATTCAGAGGTTTTTGGCTGTTTGATTCAGAAGGAAGAGGGAAGAAGGAAGAAGGAAGAAGGAAGAGGGAAGAGGGAAGCTGGAAACGAGGCAACGAGGCAGAGCCTCTAGATATTGATTCCCAGGCTCGGCCTGGGAACAAGGGATTCAGTCCGCGCACCATCCGGACTTTGTTTGATAAGAAGCGATTTCAATCGCCCAGGAAACGAGGCTGTATTATTGATTTTTCCTGCCGTCTGGCATTGTGGTGCCGGCCATACTTGCTCGATCGATACTAGCGCCATCTATATTAGCATTGCGGAGGTTGGCATCGGAAAGATTGGCATCCCTCAAGTCGGAAAATCGCAGGTCTGCACCGTCTAGATTTGTCTTTGTCAAGTTAGCTTTTCTGAGGTTAGCGTTGCTGATTCTCGCTCCTACTAATTCGGCTCCGCTTAAGTTTGTTCGAGCTAGATTGGTGTTGACAAAATCTGATATCTCGAAGCGACTACCGCTGAGGTTGGCATCTGATAAATCTGCTCCCGTAAGGATGGGATTTTTTAAGTTAATGTTAACTAATTTTACGGCTCGGAGGTCGCAGCGGGAGCAGCTTTGAGTTAGCAGCAGCGTTTCGACGTTGGCGTTGATTAGGTCGATTTGTTGCTGGGAGAAATTTTCTGCAAATTCTGGGGAGACGTAGCCGAGCTTTTTGGGGTCGTCTGCTTTTGGTTGGGGTGTTTGGATTGGGGGTGTTTGGATTTGTTGGGGTGTTTGGATGGGTTGGGGTGTTTGTGGTTGGGGTGTTGGGATTGGTTGGGGTGTTGGGATTGGTTGGGGTGTTGGGATTGGTTGGGGTGTTTGGATTGGTTGGGGTGTTTCTATTTGCCCGATCGCACTTAGTTGTAGCCCCACCTTCGGCAATTCAACAGTTGCTGCAAAAATTACTAGGGCGATCGACATTATTGTGAGTTTTTTCATAAATAAATAACTTTTGGCGAAAATACGATTTATATTGTATAGTACCTGGAAAAGTGAACACCCTACATTTCGCTAAATAGATCCACATTCAGATAAAAAACTTCGGAACCGTCAGGTGCGCGAATTAACTTTTCTATTACCGGAGGCAGTTGCTGTTGACGGTACAATTGGGGAATCTCGCAGAAGCTTTCTTGGGAAATTTCCAAAATTTTTGGCATATCAGGAATGGGAATCCCCAACAGATCGTTCTTATTTAAAATGCAAACAATTAGGTAGTTCGAGTCCTGTCTAGAGCCGTCACTGGGAAATATTTTAGATAAATTAATCAGCGTAATCAGTTCTTCTTGATGTCGCACTAAACTATTACCGCTCGGTAAAATACCGTAGGGATTAAAGTTTTTAACAATCCGCTCCACTCGTTCAATAGGAACAGCATAGTAAACATTTCCTATTTCAAAGGAAACAAATTTTTTAGGAATAATTCTAACAGTGCCTTGTTTCTGGCTTCGGAAGCGACGATTGTAATTGGCGTGAGTCATTCGATTTTAGATTTTAGATTTTAGATTTTAGATTGAAGAATTATTTGATTGAAGATTGAAGATTGAAGATTATTTGATTTTAGTAGGTGCGTTTGCTGGGTATCTTCCCTCTAAAATTCGCGTACTCAATTACTTTTTGCATAAGTTTGGTTTGAGATTAGGGATTATTTGAGTGGAGATTTGAGATTTTGGATTAAATTATTGAGTGGTGGAGCAATTTGGGGATGGCTTGTAAAAGTTGGGCCTCGCTGTAAGGTTTGGTGAAGTATTGATTTGCGCCTAATTCCATTGCTATTTGCCGATGTTTTTCGCCGCTGCGGGATGTCAGCATGGCTACGGGAATATTAGCAAACTGCTGGGTCGATCTGATCGATCGCAACAATTCAAATCCATCCATCCGGGGCATTTCAATATCCACGATCGCCAAACTGCAATCAAGACCATTTTGCAACTGTTCCAGGGCATCCACTCCGTCTTTAGCCTGTACCACCCGGTAGCGAGCACGAGTCAGCGTCAGAGACAGCAACTGGCGAATTGTATAGGAATCATCCACTACCAAAATCAGCGGTGACTGACTCGAACTCGGCGCAATCTCCTGCACTTTACCGGACACAGCGGCGATCGAACTATTTGCCGAAGGTTGACTCACCAAATCGTCCACATCCAGAATATTCACCACGCGCCCGTCCCCCAAAATCGTAGTCCCCAAAACCCCGCGAGGCTTGGATAGAGGTGGCGGCAAAGGTTTAACCACAATTTCCTGCTGGCCGATCAGCCGTTCCACGGCCACCGCCAGCATTCCTTCGGTAGAAGCCAAAACCAGGACGGGAATTTCCTCTAGGGTCAAAGGGTCAGGAGAGGGGGCATCCGGGGCGACGACGCTGTATTCGAGCAAATCTTGCATCCTCACCAAACGAATAAATTCCTCCCGCCACCAAAGCATCGGCTGATTGCCGGCAAGGTGAACTTCCGAGGCTTTAATGTGCAGAATTTCCTCGACTGCATCCAGCGGCACCGCTATTTTATTGTGATCGGTCTTCACCATCAAAGCATCAGTAATCGACAGCAGCAGCGGCAGTTTGATGATAAAACTCGTACCTTTTCCCAGGCGAGAGTCTACCTTCACAGTCCCCCGCACAGTCCGCAAATTTGTTCGCACCACGTCGAGCCCGACTCCCCGCCCCGAAAGGTCGCTGACCCCTTCTGCAGTGCTGAAACCCGGCCAAAACAGAAAATCGTAGAGTTCGGCAATGGAAAATTCTTGAGCTTGTTCCTCCGTCGCCAAACCCTTTGTGACAATTTTACGGCGAATGATTTCCGGGTCAATGCCTCTGCCGTCATCGGCGACAGTAATAATAGTTTGGCCGCCTTGGTGGCGGGCTTCTATTTCAATTTGACCGCTGGCGGGCTTGCCGGTTGCTTGCCGAACTTCGGGCATTTCGATGCCGTGGTCGAAAGCGTTTCTCACTAAGTGTATTAAGGGGTCGCGCAAAGCGTCGAGCAAACTTTCGTCTATTTTGGTATCTCTTCCCACTAGCAGCAGGTTGACATCTTTATCGTATGTGAGGCACATATCCCGGAGCGCTCTGGGCAAGTGATCGACGGCGCGGCTGAAATTCACGACTCGCAACTGCATGACGCGGCTGCGCAGTTGGTCGGTTATGCGGCGCAGTTGGTCCGTACTGCGCTCGAATTTCATGGCTAAGGTGTCTAATTTGGTGGCGGATTGAGAAATTGCTTGGGCAGTTTCGATGACTTCTGCGGCTGTCGAGTGGAACTCTGTATAACGATCCATCTCTAAGATATCGAAGTGAGCATGGGGTACAGAGGATTTGCCGTTAGCAATCATTGGGAATTCTGTTTCTGCTGCTGCAAGTTTTCCCAATCCAGACGAACCGTTTCCCCCTCTCCAGTCTGCAAAACTCAGCCTGTCGTATTCTTCTCGCAACTGACCGCCGAATTGGTTCAAATCTAGGATACTGCGGCGGATGCGCTTGACTTCGCCGCGCAGTTCGGATTCTTGAAGTTCTAAATTTGTACGGTTGATGACTAATTCTCCGACTAGATTCACCAATTCATTTAAGCGTTCTAAGTCTACGCGGATTGTCGGCCTTTGCGGGTTGGGGACTGGGGGAGAGGGGGAGGGGGATATTTCGGGGGGAGTGGGGGAGGGGGAGATTTCGGGGGGGGTGGGGGAGTCGCGGGGAGTGGGGGACGGGGAGATTTCGGGGATGTCGATCGCCCTTCCTTCCAATATTTGTTGGCGTGCAGTTTGCAAGTTTTGGGCGATCGCCCAACCCTCGGATTGCAACCGTTGTAGAGTCAAGTCTGGAGAGTCGATCAAATCTCTCAGGGGTGCGGCGACTTTCCCAAAATCCGGCAATTGCAGCATTCCAGCCAAACCCGAGAGTTGGTAGTAAACCTTATGGAGGGCGGTGACGCTTTTTGCCAAATCTGCCTCGGAAGCTTGGGAAAGCTCGGTTTCTAGGCGATTGAAGAGTGGCGGCACTTCGTGTTCAAAAATCAGTTTCAGAGTTTCCGGGGCGGGCGATTGGCTGGCTGCGGGGACTGGCGACTCTTCTGACTTGCCGTACTTGGCCTCGAACTGAGCAAAAATTTGGGCGATCACCTCCAAATTTTCTGTTTGATCGGGAGTTGTGACATCGGAGTGTTGAATTGATTCGAGGGCAATCTTTTTGAGAGCATCCACGCCTTGCAGCAAAACACTCACAGTAGTAGGTTCCAGGGCCGACAAGTCTGTGCGATCGCGCAAAATGACAAAACAGTCCTCCAGCGTGTGAGCCGCCGCCGATACGTTTTGAAAGCCCAACATCGAACCGGCACCTTTTATCGAGTGAGCCGCCCGAAACATTTCTTTAACTGCCGCTTCTCGCTCTTTCAACCCCGCAGCTTCCATCGCCAGCAGGTTCGTCTCCATTAACTGGAGAAACTCTTCGCATTCTGCATTATAAGCATCTATTAATTCGTTTAAATCGTCATCATTCATATTAGTCTTTTGTCTGTTGACAGTTAACTGTTGTCTGTTGTCTGTTGGCAGTTTTTTTATATATGATGTCCCGTTATTTAACTGTAATTGTTGCCAGGGTGGGTTAACTATTATCTATAAATTCGCATTCATGATATTTGTCAACCCGCCCCGACAACAACGATAGTTATTAGTGAGTCGTATAACAGTCACCAGTCACCAGTCAACAGTCAACTGACTAACTGCGGAAATTCGCCACCGACTTTTGCAATTTGCTGACAGAACCAGACAGATCGTCCAAAGAAGCCTTGACATCCGCGCCTTTTTGTGCTGTTGTATTAGCAATCTCATTGACTTGCTGCATACTACTAGAAACTTCCTCAGCCGAAACAGTTTGCTTAGCAGATGCGCGAGTAATATTTTCCACCAAAGCATTCATTTCTCGACTAACTTCGATGATGGCATTGAGGTGAGTTTTAGCTTCGCTTGCCAGCTTAGTGCCTTCCACTACCTCCAGCGTCCCCGATTCCATTGCCTTCATCACGCGGCTGATTTCTTCTTGAATAGTAGCGACAATTTCGGAGATTTCCTCAGTAGCGCCAGCCGATCTTTCTGCTAATTTCCGCACTTCTTCGGCGACAACTGCAAAGCCTAAACCTTGTTCGCCGGCTCGCGCCGCCTCAATAGTAGCATTCAGAGCTAATAAATTAGTTTGCGAAGCAAGTTGAGAAATCGAAGTCACAATTTTGCCAATTTGCTGCGAAGATTCGCCCAAACGCTTCATCATTTTTGAGGTAGAGGCGATCGTCAACCGGAGCCCGTTAATGCCTTCGACAGCTCGATCGACCGCCACACCGCCTGCTTCAGCCGTGTTAGAAGACTGCTGGGCAACTGTTTCGGCGCGCACCGAAACATCTCGCACGTCGCGGATCGAATGCACAATCCGCTCGATTTCCCGCATGATGGCAGATATTTTTGTGGCTTGAATTTCCGCCTGTTGGGTGAGTTGGCTGGTATTGTTAATTGACTCGCCGGTGGCAGATGTTACCTCTTCGGCTAAAGTTTGAATTCCCGTTACCACCTTCCGCAGAGAACCGATTAAGAAGTTGAAAGAGTCGGCGACAGCACCTAAAACGTCGTTAGTCACTTCCGCCCTGACTGTCAAGTCGCCTTGAGCAGCACCTTTAATTTCTCCCAACAATTTTAGGACTTGCTGCGTCAGAGAATCAGCTTCAGCTTTGCGTTCTGCTGCCAATTTTTCCAGCCGTTCTTCTGCCTCTTTACGCTCGGTGATGTCAAAGCGAATGGCGATATATTTGATGATTGTGCCGCTGGTATCAAAGATGGGGGATATCGTCGAATCTACCCAGTAAAACGAGCCATCTTTGCGTCGGTTTTTGATTTCCCCTTTCCACACCAAACCGCGAGAAATGGTCACCCACATATCTGGAAAAAATGATTTGGGATGGTAGCCGGAATTGATCAGGCGGTGGTTGCGGTGCAGGAGTTCTCCCATGCTGTAACCGGATATTTCAATAAATCTGTCGTTGACGTAGGTAATCGTTCCTTTGGGGTCAGTTTCGCTGACGATCGCCGATTCGTCGAGAGCATTTTGCCGCGTTTTGAGTTCTTGCACCAAGCGTTCCTGTGCCTCTGCCAACTGCTGCATTCGCTGCTGGGATGCTTTTTCCTGGGTGACGTTGCGGCAAACTATTACGCCGCCTTTAAGCGCCCCCGTTTCGTCTTTGAGCGGCCGGCCGTTAACTTTCACCCACAGGCCTTCTGGCTTGCCTGCGTGGCGGGTGAAAAGGTCTAAGTCGTCAAAGGCTTCTCCTCGAACCGTGCGCGCTAAAGGTATGTCGGCTGGGGGATAGGGAGTTACGGTATCGGGCAATAATAAACCGTATTTTGCCGACCATTCGTTGGGAAGAGTCTCTGTCGAACCCGTGCCAAACATATCTTGGGCGGCGGGGTTGAACAAAATAAAATTGCTATTTTCGTCGGCAGCAATTATGCCGTCGCCAATGCTGTTTATTAGCAGTTGCAAGAGATTGGTTTGCTGCCGAAATTGGTCTTCGGAACGGGCTAATTGGGCTGTTGTTTGTTGCAGTTGCACCATCGCCTGTTTGCTTTCGGTAATGTCGCGAGCGACTGCATACATGAGCTTTTGTTCGGTTTCAGGTCGCACTTTCCACGACAGCCACTTGTAGGAACCATCTTTGCAGCGGTAGCGATTTTCAAACAACTGTACTTCGGCGCCATCGGATATTTTTTCCGCTTCGGCTGTGGTTTCTTCGCGATCGTCTGGATGGACGAAATTGATAAAAGGTTGGTTTTCCACTTCTTCTAGGGTGTAGCCGAGTGTTGTTTCCCAAGCGGGATTGAGGCGCTTGAATTTCCCTTCAAAATCTATAATACAAACCAAGTCTAGGGAAAGGATAAAAAATCGATCGCGCTCTACTTCTGCTTTTTTGCGATCGGTAATTTCTACTGCTACTCCCCCAACGCCGATGGGTTTGCCGTCAGATCCGGGCAAAGGAAAGTAAGAAGCCAGCCAATCCCGCACGACGCCCGGTTGGTTGAAGGTGGAACCCGACACCTCAATATTTAAAAACGGTTGGTTGGTGGCGAGAACCTGCTCCAACATCGGCTGTAGGGTATCCATTTCAGGTAGAACTTCCCTCACCGTCTTACCGAGGTGTTCGGCAACTGAGGTGCCGGTGGTTTGCGCTAATTTCTCGTTGACTTGCACGAAGCGCAACTGGTCGTCAAAAATAAACATTGAGGCCGGGGCGGCTGTGAAAAATGCGTCAAAGCGGGTTTGACGCAAAACTAATTCTCGTTCTAGGGCTTTGCGATCGGTGATGTCGCGGCCTTCTGGAATTAGCAGCAAGACTTTGCCGCTGTCGTCTTTGATGGGTTTGATGGAGAAGTCAACGGTCGCCACGGCACCGCCGGCAACTAGCACATCCACTTCGTAGCGGACTACCTCGCCGGCCGCGGCAGAGACGATCGCTTCTCGTATCTGTTGCTTGGCTGCTGGGGAAATCTGCCACCACAGGATTTCCGAAAACGGGGTGCCTACTATGTCTTCTAGCAGCAAGTCTGCTGTGGCGAGGGCTGTTTGATTGGCTTCCAAAACGGTGCCGTCCGGTTTGAGCAGAGCTATGAATTGGAACGATTGGTCGAAAATGGCTCGGAACAGTCTTTCGCGATCGCGCAGCATCTCTTCTGAGCGTTTGCGATCGCTGATGTCGCGAGTAACTGTAGCTAGCCCCATAGGCTCGCCGGTTTCTGGGTGTTTGACTGTAAATAGGGTGAAGTCAACCGGAAAGTTTTGGCCGGTTTGAAAGTTCCTCAAGCGGAATTCGCCCTGCCAAAAACCGTCTCGCACAGTAGCCGGCAGGATTTCTTCTTTTAAGCTTTTAGCATCTTCTGGTGTTAGGAAGTCATATATAGTTTTGGTTTTGACTTCTTCAATATTTTGCAATCCTGCTAGTTTAATACCAGCGGCATTCAGGTACGTTGCGTCTCCCTCCAGGGTAGCCGTGCCCATAAAATCCGAGCTGCTTTCTACGATAGAAATCAATCTTTGCTTTTCGATTTCGGCTTGTTTGCGCCCCGTGATGTCGTTGTTAGTTTCTAAAATTGCTTTGGGTTTTCCCTGTTCGTCTCTCTGCAAATTCCAGCGACTGAATACGGTGATTTGGCTCTCGTAATTGGTGGTGTGAATTAGTTCTCCTTCCCAATAATCCTGCGCTTCTAACTGTACCCAGATATCTGCTAAAGGCTGGGGAAAAATGGTGTGCCATAGAGTATGGGTGAGTTTTCCCAAGGCTTCTTTTTTTGTCCAGCCGTACATCCGTTCTGCTCCTTGATTCCAATAATTAATCGTGCCGTCAATATCCCGAACGATCAAAGCGTCGCTCGCCAGGTCGAGCATTTGCAAGTTCTGCTCCAAGGCTTGTTCTACGCGCTTGCGTTCTTTAATATTGCGGGCGATAGTTGAAATAAATCCAACTTCTGAATTCTCGGATTTGTGGGCCACTATTACTTGAGAAACTGGTACTTCTTCGCCGTCTAAACTCTGCCAAACTGTCTCGCCACTCCACACCCCGTCCCGACAAGCTGCGGGGATGGCAACGTTGACAATAGTGTCGATACTTTTGGGGGATATCATCTCAGAAATGTTGATTCCGGCTACATCTGCGTTTTCGCCAAGTTTCAACATTTCTCTGGCGGCGCGGTTGAGATAAATGGTGCGCTGTTGGGTGTCGGCTATGGCTACCCAGTCTGTTGTGGTTTCTAAAATTGCTTTGAACCGCAATAGTTCTTGTTCGGATTTGCGGCCCTCTGTGATGTCGCGCGCGAAGCCGAGCATTCCTAAAATGTTGCCTTCTGCGTCTTTGAGGGGCAATTTCAGCGTGTCGAAGCTGTGTACTTTGCCGTCGGCTAAGGTGGCTAAGTCGTTGGAGTCGGGCGCTACCTGGTTGCCTGCCCGGAAGTTTTGGATTTGGTTCTGGGAATCGGTTTGGGCCTGGAAGCTGCCGAAGATTCGATCGACCGATATGCCGATTTCTGCGTCATCTTTGCCGATAATTTCGGCTTGAGTTTTGCCGAAGGCGGCGGCGAAACCTGCATTGACTAGGGTGTAGCGCGAGTTTCGATCTTTGACGAAGATGCAGTCTGGCGTAGCGTCAATGACTGTCCGCAGCAAGTTTTGGGAGCTTTCTGCTTCTGCGAGCGTGTGCCGCAGTTGTTCTTCCATTTGCACGCGCTTGGTGATATCTCTAATTGCGGAAACGAGAAATTTTCTGCCGTCGGCATCTACAAAGGTAGATTTTTTGGCGGAGAAATAGCAGGTGTTTCCTGCTGAGTCTGTGAGGATTTTTTGGCTTTCCCTGCTGGTATTTGTCAAGAAAACTAATTCGTCTGTTTCTCTATATGTGTCTGCTTGCTCTTTGGGCAAGAAGTCGTCGTAGGATTTGCCAATTAGTTCCGATCTGCGGTGACCTATGTGTTGACAAAAGGCATCGTTTAATGTTATCCAGCGGTGCTGTTCGTCTTTGACGTAAATCGGGTCTGAGATGCTGTTGAGGATGTTATTTAAGAATTGTTCAGAGGCTTTTAATTGCTCTTGGACTGCGGTGCGATCGCGAATTTCCTGTTCCAATTGTGCGTTTGTTTGCAGGATCAGCTCGGTTCTTTCATTCACTCGCTGCTCTAGTTCTGCAGTTAGCTGCTGCAATGCCACTTCTGTCTGTTTGCGGTGGGTAATGTCGCGGCCTTCGGCGAGGATTTGAAATACTTCTCCTGTCTTATTGAACAGTGGCTTAAACGACACGTCCATTACTGTCACATCGTTGTTGGGGCCGGTGATTTCGTATTCTTCGCGGACTAAATTGCCGATCGAGACTTGTTTAATGTTCGTTTTTAAGCGCTGCTGGTTGGTTGGGGATGATGCCCACCAAGGTGCGTGCCAAAATTTCAGCCCCAGCACTTCTGATGCTTGGAAATCGCCCAATTTTAGCGCTGTCTGATTTGCTTCGATCAGAGTACCGTCTGGCTCCAATAATGCGATAACTTGAAAAGCTTGGTCGAAGATTGCGTGAAATCGCTGGTTAGTTTCGCTCAGTGCTTGTTCTGTTTCTTTTTTAGAGTTAAGGATTTGGGTGGAACCTACTAAGAAGTCGTAGCGGTTGGACAAACTCAAAAAAGCGATCGCCGGAATTACAGTTATCCAATCCGACACTGTTTGCACCACCGGGGAGTGTGGCAGTCCCAGGTATTCGGCGGCGTGGCCGCTGTGACCGAAAGCGCAGCTCCAAAATATGCCTGCTGTGACTGTGGCGAAGATGTCGAACCCGAATTGACGGTTTCGCCACAAACCTAAGGTGATCAGCCAGGCGATGGCAAAGTAACACGCACAAATGATGCAGTTAGCAGCCCCAGCTACTACCGATGCGGAGAAGTCAGGCAATGTCAGGGTGAAAGTCGTTGCGATCCAGGTATAGAGAAGTTCGATCATAAAATTAAGGAGGGGCAAATCGGATGCCGGCGATCGTTAGTTAAATTTATTGATGGAAAGCAGTTGCTGATTTATCTGTATTCTTGATTTTTACCAGCGTTCCGAATGGGCGATCGCTTCTACATCGACAATCATTAGCAAGCGTCCTTCGGAATTGTACAGACCTTTTAAAAAGGGTGCTAAGTCGGGACTGACATCTATCGCTGAGACAGTGCGATCGGGATTTAGAGATAAAACTCCTTCGACGCGGGAGACGGCTAATCCTATACGCATTCTCGACAATCTCACGTCTCGCGGATCGGGCGCTTCTACCACTAAGATGCGGCTGCTTGGGTGGTAGGTATCAACCGGCTCGATGCCTGCAAACCGTCCGAAGTCTGCTGCTGCTAAGATTTCGCCCCGCAAGTTGGTTAATCCCAGCAAAAATGGCAGGGTGTTGGGAACCGGGGAAATCGGTTGTTCCTTGAGCGAAAGGACTTCCCGCACTGCCTCTAATTCTATGGCGAACAGACTGCCTCCTTGACCGAACAGGAGAAATTGCTTTGTTCCACTTGTCTGATTGCCCGCCCGGGGAGCAGTTGTTTTCATTGCTTATTTTTTGTTTTTAGTGTAGCTTACAAATTATGGTTTTGCTTTGGTCTAAAAACCGACCCCAGATCGAGTTTTTCAGCATCATTTTTGGTGCATAAAATGTTTCCGCTAAATAAATCGCGGATTTTGCAAATAAGCAGGTCGCTATCATTAAACATAAAACTTTTAGGGGTTTCAAAAACCCAGTTTATTAAAAAAAACGGGATTTGTCGGTATAATTTTTTTTGAGAAGCTGCCGATCGCTTTATGTTTTGTTTACGCGGAAAGCAGGCGCTGCACGATGTTGACGAGTTGCTGAGGTTCAAAGGGTTTGCTGACGTAAGCGTCGGCGCCTAAATCGGTTCCCCAAGCTTTATCGATCTCGGTGTTTTTATGAGTACAAAATACTACGGGCAAGTTTGCAGTTGCGCGATGGCCCCGCAATTCTCTGATCAATTCAAACCCGTTCATTCGCGGCATCACTACGTCTAAAACGACCAGAGCAGGACACTTTTTTTGGATCAGGGCGAGTGCCTCTTCGCCGTCGCCAGCGCGGATCACCTCCAGTCCGGCATCTTGAAGAATGCGGCAAATGATTTCTAGTTCGGTCTTTACGTCGTCCACTACTAAAACTTTTGACATGATTCCACACTTCCTTGCTGTTATTGACAGCAGACTATGTTTATTCAGAAGCTGGCGCGATCGGCGGTGAGAATATTCCGCTTTGCGAACAAATTAATGTACTTCTAAAGACAATATAGCCGATCGCATGGCTGAAGGTTGGCTGCCAGCGATAAAAAGCGATAAAAATTTACTTCGCTCACCGAATCACCCTGAATAAATTAATCTGTAAGTAGTAATTGGTAATTGGCTTTTTTGAAACCACCAGCTATTACTATAACGATCTATCAGGATAGAAAAACTGGATTTTCTAGGATTGGGTTTTAGCTTTATTCCGACCGATATAGTTGTAATTTCTCGCGATTAGCGAAACAACTTCCAAGCTTGCGATTGCTTTCTTTAGGTTCGCGAAAGTTAACGCACAGCGAACAATAACTTCATCAATTAGCAATTAGCAATTTCCAATTCCCAAAAGTTAAGCTTCAAGAATTACTCGCAAATTTCATCGCTTTTTAGTAAGCCGACCAGCAGTTGACGAACCGGATATGTCAAATTGCAAAGCGAGCCAAGTTGAGCATACTCTGAAGTTATTTATCCACAGTTTTTAAATCGATTATAATGTGGTATAGCACTCCTAAATGATTTATAAAAATTTATAAGTTATAAGAGTTAGGTCGTATGTTAATATTTAGGTCATAAATATAGCGTGAAATAAAACAATATGTGTGAGCAGCCAAATCTCAAACAGTTAAGTGATTTTATCGATAGCAACCCCGATCCTAGAGAACAGAAGCGAGCCCTAGCTATAATGATGTGGATTGAGGGTGTGCCTTGTTCTAAAATTCAAAAAATATTAAATGTATCAGCAGCATTTATCAGTCAATGTAAAGCAAAATTTATTAAGAATGGAGTTGAAGAAGTAAGACTGAAATATCAAGGATCAAAAGCATATCTAAGTCAATTAGAACGAACCGAGATTATCACATACTTAGAGGCTAAAGAGTTTTTGAGCTTACAGGAGCTTCGGGAATACATAGAAGACAAATATGATGTTCGTTTCAAATCAAATCAAAGTTATTATCAATTATTTGATGAAGCCGAGATTAGCTGGAAAAAAACTCAAAAAAAGAATCCTAAAAAAAACGATAAATTGGTAGAAACAAAAAAGATAGAAATAGAAAAAATATTAGAAGAAAACAGAGAAGAGATAGAAGCTGGAAGACTTGTGGTATATATGATCGATGAATGTCATCTACTTTGGGGAGATGTCTGTGGATATGTTTGGGGAAAGACTAAGATCAGAGTAGAAGTACCGATGACAAATCAAAAAGAAAGACAAACATATTTTGGGGCTCTCAATTATCAAACAAAACAATTTTTTGTGCAAGAATATGGAGCCGGAAATTCAGAAAATACAGTTTTGTTTGTAAAATACCTTCAAAGTCTAAATACAGCAGCTAGAATTTTAATATTTTGGGATGGGGCAAGTTATCATAAATACGCAGAAATGCGAGATTATCTTGGCCTGGTTAATCAGGATTTAGAAAAATCTGAATGGTTGATAAGATGTGAATTATTTGCACCTAATTCACCTGAGCAAAACCCTGTAGAAGATATTTGGCTTCAAGGCAAAAGATTTCTGAGAGAACATTGGTATCTCTGTAGAACTTTCCCACTTATTAAAAAACTATTTATGCTTGTAACTCACTCTCAAGTATTTAATTTTCCCAAGTTAGATATGTATGGCTTGTTTGATAAAAATTATAAATTAATACCAACTTAATCAGGATGGGTGAAGCCCAATGTTTTTACAATTGATTTAGGATTGCTATATAACCGATAATTAATAACTATTCTTTGGTAGCATATGATACTAGATTTAACATCATTTGCAGCAGTTGAAAAATACTGCACGGAGCGATCGCTCTGGCTGTTGCGCTCGTAGCCCCCGAAAAGTTCGGGGGGAGGCTCGTAGGGTGGCAGCAATGTCATGTCAAATAAGCCTTGAGCTACTTCTAAAGTAGAGGAGTGTTGGGTTCACCAAAACTTGAAGAAGCGGGCGATCGCCATCCTCGAGCTTGATTGTGGGCCCAGCCGAAAAGACTGCTGCAAAAAGCAGTCAAATTCATCGGTGATAGAGAGACGGCGATCGGCTATAATAAAGGTCTAGAGGAAAAGAACACCGATAACCCGAAAATAATGGTTGCCATCCAGAACAATCTCAACATTGCCGCCCTAGAAGCAGAATACAGTCAAAAAACACCGCGAGAAATTCTCAAATTTGCCCTAGAAAACTTTGAAAATATCTCAATTTCTTTCAGCGGTGCCGAGGACGTAGTTCTGATCGATCTAGCCTCAAAAATTACCAAAAATTTCCGCGTTTTTACCCTCGATACCGGCAGATTGCACTCAGAAACCTATCAGTTTTTGGAGCAAGTCAGAAAACATTACGGCATTAAATTAGAAGTAATGTTTCCCGATGCTGCTGAAGTACAAGCCCTAGTAGATGAAAAGGGATTGTTTAGTTTTTATCAAGACGGTCACAAAGAATGCTGCGGCGTGCGGAAAGTCAAGCCACTGCGCCGCAAACTGAATACTCTCGATGCTTGGATTACCGGTCAGCGCAAAGACCAAAGTCCCAGTACCCGCAACGGTATTCCGGTTATTGAAGTTGACACTGCATTCTCAACTCCCGATCGTGAATTAATTAAATTCAACCCCTTAGCAAACTGGTCTTCGGCAGAGGTTTGGGATTATATTCGCGCTTTGGATGTGCCTTACAACAAGTTGCACGAACGCGGTTTTGTAAGCATTGGTTGCGAACCTTGTACGAAGCCGGTATTGCCGAACCAACACGAACGCGAAGGTCGCTGGTGGTGGGAAGAAGCGACACTAAAAGAGTGCGGTTTGCACGCTGGTAACGCACAGAAACAGTAAATGAATTAGTCGTAGGGTGTGGAACGGGCGCCAAACGGAGAATAAATGCGTACCCAACAAATAGTAGGGTACGCAATCCGCACCCTACGCAAAAATTCGCAATTACAAAAAATAAAAATTAAGATGAGCTTGCAACCGAACTTTGATAGGATAATCGACATTCAGAACAGTTTTTAAGCCAGGTACTTATGCTCGCCTCAACTAGCGAATTGCTGAACACGGCCCGGAGAAACGCTTATGCGATCGGCGCTTTTAACGTCTACAACCTCGAAGGAGTAAAAGCCGTCATCGATGCCGCCGAAGCGCTGCAAAGTCCTGCTATGCTGCAACTTCACCCCAGCGCCCTCAAATACGGAAAATCGCCCTTAGTCGCGCTTTGCATGGAAGCCGCGCGCAAATCTTTAGTGCCGATCTCAGTACACTTAGATCACAGCACCTCAGAAAAAGACATTCATCTCGCCCTAGACGCCGGCATCAAATCAATTATGGCAGACGGTTCTCCTTTGCCCTACGAACAAAACTTAATATTTACGCGCGAAATGACTAAATTATCCCACGCTAACGGTGCGGTAGTTGAAGCAGAAATCGGCAGAATTAGCGGCACTGAAGACGGTTTGACAATCGAAGAAAAAGCTGCAAAAATGACAGATCCATTGGAAGCAGTAGAGTTTATCAAAGAAACTCAGGTAGATTTTTTAGCAGTAACAATTGGCAACGTTCACGGCAAATATTTCAGCGAACCAAAACTCGATTTCCCGCGTTTGGCAAAAATACGCGCTTCTGTTCCCGTGCCGTTAGTGCTGCACGGTGCTAGCGGTTTGCCGGAATCAATGATTAATCAATCTATTAAATTAGGAGTATCTAAATTTAATGTGAATACGGAAGTTCGCGAAGCTTATATGGACGTTTTAAAAACTAGCAGTTCTTTGTCAGATCCAGATTTGTTGGAAGTAATGGAAAAGGCGATCGATGCCATGCGATCGGTCATTTCTGACAAACTGCAACTTTTCGGTTCTGCCGGTAAAGCTTATCTGCATCAATCTCCCTACGCGGACGAATTGACCGCAAAGAGTACCAGCGACAAACCAGCGGAAACCAATCAAGTTTTTGTCAAATCTTAAAGGCTGTTTGTAGTGATGATTTCAGTCTTATTTTGAATAAAAAAACTAAAATCCTGGCTGCAAATCTGTTTGCAGTCAGGATTTCTGTAGTCTCTATGGCAATATTGAAAAATTACGGCATTTATGCTAACATCATGTTAACACTGCTAGGACAATCGATAAAACTCTCTAAAAGTCTTATTTATCTGATTTCCTGCTCTGTATCCTCTGCAGTTCATTTCCCTCTTAATTCCCACAAATCCTAAATAATTTATTAACCGCCAGCAATTGATCCGACATTCTGCACTATGATCGACATTCCTCAACTGATTGCTCAAGAACTTTCCATTAATCTGTCTCAAGTCAATAATGCTCTGGAACTTTTCGCCGAGGGAGCAACTATTCCGTTTATTGCCCGCTACCGCAAAGAACGCACGGATTTACTGAATGAAATTCAGTTGCGGGATATCTCCGATCGCTTCACATATTTGACTGAAATTGAAGAGCGCAAAAAGTCGATTTTAGATACGATTAGCTCTCAGGGAAAACTCACTGAAGAACTGCAAGCTAAAATCGAATCGTGTTTGCAAAAAAACGAACTAGAAGACCTTTATCTGCCTTACAAGCCCAAGCGGCGGACGCGAGCGACAATTGCTAGGGAAAAAGGTTTGGAACCGCTGGCAGAATTTATCAAGTCTCTGAACTTGCCTGCGGCTAAACTAGCCGATTTTGAGGCGGAAGCAGCTAAATACATTTCGGAAGAAAAGGGAGTTAAAACAGCAGAAGAAGCTCTAAAAGGTGCTGCGGATATTTTGGCGGAAGCGGTTTCGGAAAAAGCAGAATTGCGGGCTTATTTGCGAGAGTTTTTGATGCAAACAGGAGTCTTTGTCTCGAAAATTAAAGATGATTTCCCGGAAGGAAGCACTAAATTTGAAATGTACCGCAATTACCAAGTTGCGGCCAGAAGCGTTCAGTCGCACAATATGTTAGCGCTGTTTCGCGGGGAAACGGAAGGGGTTTTAGATTTGGAACTGGCTTTTGATGAATCCGCAGTGATGGCTTATTTGGAAGGTCAGGAAATTAGAACTAGGATACCGGAAGTTAAAGAGTTTTATCGATCGACTTTGAAGGATGCTTTCAACCGACTGATGAAGACTTCGTTAATTACAGAAGTGCGATCGCACAACAAAGCCGTCGCTGATATCGAGTCGATCGCCACTTTTGAAACCAACCTCCGCGAGTTGCTGCTGTCGGCCCCGGCGGGAATGAAACCCACACTGGCGATCGATCCGGGATTTCGCACAGGGTGTAAAGTTTCCGCCCTCGATGAAACCGGACAATTTTTAGAATATCAAGCAATTTTTCCCCACCAAGCAGCGGCTCAGCGACAGCAAGCTGGTAAAATTGTCAAGCATTTAATTGAAAAATATAAAATTGAATTAATCGCGATCGGCAACGGTACAGCTTCCCGGGAAACAGACGAATTTGTTTCGGAAGTTTTGGCAGAAATGGACAGGAAACCGATTAAAGTCATGGTGAATGAATCGGGTGCATCGATTTATTCAGCAAGCGAAGTGGCGATCGCCGAATTTCCCGACCTCGACATCACCGTCCGCGGCGCAGTCAGCATCGGACGGCGCTTGCAAGACCCCCTCGCCGAACTCGTGAAAATCGACCCGAAATCAATAGGAGTCGGTCAATACCAGCACGATGTTGACCAAAAACTGCTCAAAAAGAAACTCGACGAAACAGTCGAAAGCTGCGTTAATTATGTCGGAGTTGACTTAAACACAGCCTCCAAAGAACTGCTGACATTTGTATCGGGAATGACGGCAACAGTTGCCAAAAATATCGTTAATTACCGCAACGAAAACGGCGCGTTTAAAAATCGCCGCCAACTCCTGAAAGTTCCAAAACTCGGGCCAAAAGCTTTTGAACAAGCAGCCGGGTTTCTCCGCATTCGCGGCGGCGAAAACCCCCTGGACAATACAGCAGTTCATCCAGAAAGTTATCCTGTCGTGCAGGCGATCGCCAAGGATTTGGACTTGCCTCTGACTGAAATAACACAAATTTCGGAAAAAATTAAGACTGTAAACATCAAGAAGTATGTCACCGAAAAAGTAGGAGAACCAACACTCCGAGACATTATTTCCGAACTAGAAAAACCGGGAAGAGACCCGCGAGCCGAGTTTAAATATGCCACTTTCCAAGCAGGAATCAAAGAAATCTCCGACTTGCAAGTTGGGATGGAATTAGAAGGCATAATCACGAATGTAGCTAACTTTGGAGCCTTTGTTGATGTGGGAGTGCACCAAGATGGTTTGGTTCACGTTTCTCAATTAGCCGATCGATTCGTAGATGACCCCAAACAGATTGTTAAAGTCGGACAAGTTGTGAAAGTGCGGGTTTTGGAGGTGAATGAGAAGTTAAAGCGGGTTAGTTTGACAATGAAGCTGCAAGAAAAACCGCAACCGCAAAATGGCAATAGCGCGAGGCTTCCGGCCCCGCGCCGGCGTTAAAACTTTGGGGAAAAGCTGAAAAAGGGCGATGGCGTCCCGCCCCGCAAGCTACGGCTATAATTGTGTAATGCTCACTAACCTCAAATTTAGATGACTGCAAGTAAAAGCTGCACCTCTATCTCCCCCGAAGACTATTTAGGAACCGAGAAAGTCCGCCCCATAAAACACGAGTACAGGCAAGGGAAAATCTATGCAAAAGCAGGGGAAAGCAAACCTCATGCCATTATCACGGGGAACGTATCTGTACTTTTGAGAAACCATCTTCGGGGAAGTGGCTGCATACCTTACATGGCAGATATGAGAGTTATGCTCGATACACCTAATTTTTTTTACTATCCCGATGTAGCGGTGAGTTGTGATGAACGAGACAAAAATGCTGCCGTTCAATCATGGATTTATGGGTTTATGGCAACTTTTATGACACCATCTCGTTGATTGCCGAATAATTCATACGCTTCTTTTATTTGATCTAGCTTAAACCTGTGTGTGATCATAGGTCTCAGGTCGGCACGAGCGGACTGTATGACATTTATCAGCCGCCGCATACGTTCTTTTCCACCGGGGCAGAGGGTGGTAACAATTTTCTTATCTCCAATACCGGCGGCAAAGGCATCTACAGGAATGGCAAGTTTTCCAGAATAGACTCCTAGACTCGATACAATTCCGCCTGGTTTAACCACACGCAAACAGGCTTCAAAGGTTTCCTGAATACCGAGTGCTTCAATCGCTACATCTACACCGCGACCATCAGTCAAATCCAGGATCGCTTCGACTGGATTGCACTTTTTATAGTTTAAAACAATGTCGGAGCCAAGCATTTGGGACATTTCCAGGCGTGCTGGATTGCTGCTGACGGCAATGATTTTGGAAGCACCTCTGAGTCTGGCACCGACAGTGGCGCTCATACCAATTGGTCCTTGGGCAAATATGGCGACTGTATCACCAATCTTGATATTTCCGCTTTCGGCACCACTGAAACCCGTACTCATAACATCGGGACACATGAGCACCTGTTCGTCGGTTAATTCGTCAGGTATGGGAGTCAAATTTGCCATTGCGTTCGGCACTAGCATGTATTCCGCCTGAGAACCATCAATGGTATTGCCGAAGCGCCAACCACCCATTGGCTTACCGCCGCACTGCGCTTGGTAGCCGTCAAGACAGAAATTGCACTGACCACAAGGAGTTATAGCACCAACAAGAATACGCTGTCCTATTTCATAGCCGTGAACGCCTGCGCCGAGTTCTGCAATGACGCCAACTGGTTCATGTCCTAGTGTCCGTCCAGGCTGGACGGGTACTTCACCTTTGAGTATATGAACATCTGTGCCACAGATTGTCGTCGTGGTGATTTTCATCAGTGCATCAGTAGGCCCAATCTCAGGAATTGGTTTTTCTTGAATCTCGATTCGCCCTTTTTCTACAAAAACAGCGGCTTTCATCTTTCTCATAAATTTCTTACACAATTTTTAATAAGATAATACTATGGAAAATCAATAAAACGCTTTTCTTTCTGTCTCCTTGCTCCCCTATTTGTGACTGCCATTCGGCTTATATCCCTCTTTTGTCACTTTGGGGTGAAACCTTGAATCTTCATGGGCTGTATCCTCGAAAAATCGCCAATTTATCAGAGAGTGATGAAAGATCGCTACGTCCTAACCGCCGGGGCGGTTGCTATACTTACCGATTCCCAACATTTAAGACACAAAAAAAACCACTGCCCCGACTCGTCATACCGGGCGCGGTAGAGAGTCGGGGCAGATTGGGAACAGCGATCGCAATATTTGATTCTGATTGCCCTGGCCATTGTTACTCAGTTTCAAACAATAACGGACTCTTGAGGGCGGGCGAATATCATGCGGCCGGCGCTAGTTTGCAGGGCGCTGGTGACTACGACTCGGGCTTCGCCCCCGACATAGCTGCTTCCTGCTTCTACGACAACCATTGTGCCGTCATCCAAGTAACCGATTCCCTGAGAGGGTTCTTTGCCTTCTTTGCGGATTTTTAGTTCGATCGTATCTCCCGGCAAATAAGTGGGGCGCACCGCATGAGTCAAATCGTTGATATTCAAAACCGGCAGTTTTTGGACGGTAGCTACTTTCGATAAGTTGTAATCGTTGGTGAGCAAAATGCCGTCGATATCCAAAGCGAAGCGGACTAATTTCGCATCGACTGTCGCAAGATCTTCGTAGTCAGCCGAGTGAATTTGAATCCGTTCTGGATATGTTTCTTTGATGCGGTTGAGTACATCTAAGCCGCGGCGCCCGCGCACTCGCTTTTGATCGTTGGCGGAATCAGCTACCAGTTGCAGTTCTTGGAGCACGAATTGCGGCACGATAATTTGACCTTCGAGGAAACCAGTTTCTAGCAGGTTTTCAATCCGGCCGTCAATAATGCAGCTAGTATCGACAACTTTGGCACTTGCTGGTTTGAAAGTACCTTCGGCTACCAACACAGTGTCTAAGGTTTTCGGGTTGATCAGCCGCAAGAAAGCGCGGCCGTGGGTGTCGGTCAAACTGACGCCTGTGAAGCCGAACATGAGGCTTCCCAAGACTGCGACTAGAGGTTTGATGAAGCCGAACTCGCGGGGAATTGGCAGCAGGAACAGCGGAGCCAGCATTAAGTTAGCTACTAGCAGTCCGATGATTAAGCCGATCGCCCGCGTCAGTAACATCTCCACTGGCATATCGCGAACTTGTTTTTCCAGGCGCCGGTATGTGGTTTGAGCCACTAATCCCAGCACGAAGCCGATTAATGCTCCAAACGAGCCTAGTACAGAACTTAAACCTTGTATATTTGTAACTTGCTGCAGCAGATTGCTCGGCAGGAGTTCGACTCCGTAATAGCCTATGCCTCCGCCTGCGATTATGAATGAGATTATTATGATTGCGTCTAGCATTAGTTCTAGGTTAATGAATTTATTCACATTATATCTTTCGAGTGCTGATACTTGTTTTTATGCTGTGGTCGGATATCGCTATATTTACTCATGGATTTTCATAAACTTATATTTCGCGGTTGTACCCTTTGGGGGTTCAACCAGTGAGTTGCTCGGCATTTACCGCGCCCCGCCGAAAGCAGGCACGAAGTGCGAATAGAGCGCCCTGCGCGCTGTTCGGGAATTGTGGCAGATCGAAACTGGTACGAGGTTAAATTAAAAGAGCCGATCGTTCGCAGGGCTTTTTTGGTAAGAAAATGTCATAATATACATAATTATTCATGATTGTTTAATTAAAATTTTAGATTTGAAGTTGCGCTTTCGGCTTGAGATGTAATGAACCCTGCCACAGATTATTTAACATTTGAATTAAAAAAAAGTGTGCAAGCGACAAATTCCGGCATTCCCAGTTCGGCTTACCTGCACGTACCTTTTTGTCGGCGCCGCTGTTACTACTGCGATTTTCCGGTTTTTGTGGTGGGCGATCGCAAAAATGGCGAGAATTCCGGCACAATCGTGCAATACGTTGCTGTACTGTGTCAAGAAATTCAAGAAACTCCAAATTTAGGGGCATCTCTGGAAACAGTTTTTTTTGGTGGTGGCACGCCTTCGCTGCTTTCTGTCAGTCAGTTGAGCAATATTTTAGAGACTCTCGACGGCAAATTTGGGATTGCTGCTGGGGCGGAAATTTCTATAGAAATAGACCCGGGTACGTTTACTTTAGAACAGTTGCGGGGATATGCAGCGGCGGGAGTAAATCGAGTTAGTTTGGGAGTGCAAGCTTTTCAAGATGAACTGCTGCAAGCTTGCGGACGATCGCACTCTGTCGCTGATATTTTTGAAGCAGTAGAAATAGTGCGATCTGCTGGTATTGTCAATTTCAGTTTAGACCTGATTTCTGGACTGCCGCACCAAACTTTAGAACAGTGGGAAGCTTCCCTGAAATCGGCGGTGGAAATTAGCCCGACTCACCTGTCGAGTTACGACTTAATTGTTGAGCAGGGAACTGCTTTCGGGCGCTACTTTGAAGCAGGCGCGCAGCCGCTACCAGCAGATGAAACCGCTGCTCAAATGTACCGTTTAGCGCGGGAAATTCTGACCGGTGCTGGATACGAACATTACGAAATTTCTAATTACGCTCGATCGGGCTATCAGTGTCGCCACAACCGCGTTTATTGGGAAAATCGCCCTTATTACGGCTTGGGAATGGGGGCGGCGAGTTACGTGGAAGGCCGGAGGCTAACAAGGCCTCGCAAAACTCAAGAATATTATCAGTGGGTGCGATCGATGTCTCGCCTCAATTCCCCTGCTACCCCAAAGCTGGGAGGGGAAACCCAGCCAGAGATGGATCGACAAATTGAGCAAAATTTTCAACAAGTATCAGAAAATGACGTTTTGTTAGAAACGCTGATGCTAGGTTTGCGTTTAGCAGAAGGAGTTAGCCTGTCGGCGCTGACTGAAAAGTTTACGCAGCAAACGGTTGATAAAATTTGGCATGGTTTGCAACCATACTGGCGGCAAGGATGGGTGGAAATTATGACGGAGGATAGGGCGATTGCAACTTTAGGCGAGGGTGCGAAACTGCCGCTTTCGGGCAATTTGAGGTTGAGCGATCCCGAAGGTTTTTTATTTTCTAATACTATTTTAGCCGATTTGTTTAGCAAGCTAGGCGAGGATAATTAGCTCTGTCTGAGGAAGTACATCTCCAGGGAAGCTGCTCAGCAGTAAAGCGCGGTCTGCAAGTTCGGCAGGAAGAAAATTAAATTGCTCCCTAGCTTTATAATGTCAAAAATAACCTGTTTTCTATCGATCCCTAAACAAAACTTAAAAGGCGAACTAAGCCTTGAGATAGACGCCACGACTGGAATCTGGCTGTCATACTTAAGAGACAACATTTAAAAAATACCTTAATGGAAACTCTAACTTTAGAACGCAACAACATCCACAGCAATCCCAATCAGGTAATTAGCGAGCGTGGCTTAAATCCGGCTTCTAAGTGTAATTTTTGCGGTCACTATAAACTGCAAAGAGGTTCCGTAGGTCACTGTGAATTGTTCAACGCACCTGTTCGGGGAGAATGGAAATCTTGCACTTTAGCAATGCCAGCTTTTGCAGCTTCTTGGGAAGACGTGGAATGCGCCAAAGTTTCCCCAGGGGCCTTTATTAATTAACCTAAGAAATGTTGAAAAAATTTTGTTGTCACGGGTGATATGGTATATTAAGTTTAGGCCAGTCGCCGATGGATCGCACAGTTTCACAAACAAGTTAAAAATATGAATTTGACACTGAATGAGGTAATTTCCGAACGTCATGCGCGCATTTTGTGTTGGTATCTGAATACTACCAGTCAAGTGCAAATCGCTCGGATTACAAATATTCCTAATTGGTATTTTGAGCGGACGGTGTTTCCCGGGGAACGTTTTTTGTTTGAAGCGCTGCCGGAAGCTCAGTTAGAAGTTTGCAGGAGTGCGGAGAGCGGTGCTATTGTGTGCGAAGGAATTTTGTGCGATCGGCTGCGAGTTGAAGAGTTAAGCACGGCTGATTGAAGATAATTCCCCAGACTTACCGACGAAGGGTATAAACCCGGTTTTTTTTTGAGAAACCGGGTTTCTCTATGTGATGATAAAAAAAACTCCGTTCCCGATCGCACTCGCGACATCTGAAACCCGGTTGATTCGTATATTTCTCGTTACTAAGCCCAAAATTGTTAGAAACCGGGTTTCTCACCACCTCATGCTTAAGCCCTGAAACTGTCGGAAACGTTGATCTAAGCTAAATTATAAAAAATCAGCCACTGTTTAATACTAAAACCCGATGTCCCTCACCGAACAAATCCTCTCCCAACTGCCAGCAGACGCCCTCGGAGGCCTGAGAAAAGTCGATCGACTCTGGGAAAACCTCAAACAAAACACCGCACCAGCACCCCAAGCAGTCAAACACAGCCAACAACCCCTGGATACCCTCGAATTCGACATAGTTATCGGCGGCGGAACCCTAGGAATATTAATCGGTACAGCCTTAGCCGTGCGGGGTTGGCGAGTAGCCCTGCTCGAACGCGGCACCCTGCGAGGCCGCGAGCAAGAATGGAACATTTCTCGCAAAGAATTAGACGCATTCTTAGAACTAAATCTGCTATCTGTTGAAGAGATAGAAAAGGCGATCGCCACCGAATACAACCCAGCCCGCATCAGCTTTGCCAACACCCCCGACATTTGGGTGCGCGACGTACTCAACATCGGAATAGACCCTGTTTACCTCCTAGAAACCCTCAAGCAGCGATTCCTAGAAGCTGGAGGCAATTTATATGAAAATACACCATTTAAAACAGCCACAATTCACCCAAATGGCGTTCTTATTGAATCAGAAAATACCGCTTCACAAGCTGCTAAAAATTTATTTAAAAGCCGATTATTATTAGACGCAATGGGACATTTTTCCCCCATTGTCCGCCAAGCAAGACAAGGCAACAAACCCGACGCCGTATGTTTAGTAGTCGGCAGTTGCGCTCAAGGATTCCCCAAAAACGACAGCGGCGATATATTTGCATCCTTCACCCCAATGGAAAATCAGTGCCAATATTTTTGGGAAGCATTTCCAGCCAGAGACGGCCGCACCACCTACTTATTTACCTACATAGACGCCGACACAGAAAGATTCAGTTTAGAAACCTTATTTGAAGAGTATTTGCGCTTGCTTCCCCAATATCAAAACGTCGAACTCGAACAGTTAAAATTCCAAAGAGCACTCTACGGATTCTTCCCCTGCTATCGCCAAAGTCCTCTAAAAACGCCTTGGAATCGCATACTCCCAGTCGGAGACAGCAGCGGTAGCCAATCTCCCCTCAGCTTCGGCGGTTTCGGGGCAATGGTGCGCCACCTCAAACGATTGACTCTAGGAATTGACGAAGCTTTGACAAGCGACAGTCTCAGCAACAATTCCCTCGCACTTTTGCAACCCTACCAGCCGAATCTATCAGTTACCTGGTTGTTTCAGCGTTCGATGAGTGCTGCGATGAATCAAAGAATAGACCCCAATCAAATCAATCAGCTTTTGGCGGCAGTATTTCAGGTAATGGAAGAGTTGGGAGAACCGGTACTCAAACCGTTTCTTCAAGATATCGTGCTGTTTCCGGCTTTGTCAAAAACACTGTTTAAAACAGCAATTAGCCATCCCGGATTAGTGATGAAAATTATCCCGCAGGTTGGAATAGCTAATTTGCTCGATTGGATGGTTCATTATATAAATTTAGGACTTTATACGGGATTGCAGCCTTTGGGGAAAGCCGTAGAACCGCAGGTGAAGAATTTAGCGCCGGAGCAGCAATACTATTTTCACCGATTAGTTGAAGCGTGGCAATACGGCGCTGGAGGCGATTATTAAGTGAACAAGCTCTCCGGCCTGTTGCACAAGAAAATTACTCGTTACCAGGCTGGAGCCTGGTAACGCAGATCCGGAGGCTCTGCCTCCATTTTCGGCACCGAGGCAGAGCCTCTAGATATGGGTTCCCCGGCTCCAGCCTGGGAACCAGTTAACTGATATATTAGTTATGAGTTATGAAGGAGCTATAACTGCTAAAGCTTGGGGAATCACTCGGAATGTTGCAGGCGTGTGAGTGGTGATTTCACCGTCGGTATTAATCGGACGGCGTTTGCTAGTATTAACCTCAAATTCTTGAGCGTGCAAGGCACGAACGTTAGGCCAACTGGTATGATTTCCTTGCCTCATAGCTGGCAGCAAAGCAATGATTTCCCACCAGTTTTTTATTTCCAAACTGTACAAATCCAGTCGCTTGTCGTCGATTGTGGCATCTTCGGCAACTGTCATGCCGCCGCCGTAATAGCGACCATTACCAATGGCAATTTGAATAGTTTTAACATTAAAAGATTGGTCGTTTACTTTAATTTCTGCTCTGAAGGGTTGCGATGACAAAATTGTCTGGAAAGCAGTAAAAGCATACGCGAAAACTCCCCAGCGCTGCTTCACGTCTTTAGTCAGCCGCTGGCTAATTTGCACGCTCAATCCCAAACTCGCCACATTTAAAAAATGCTTGCCGTTCACCCAACCCAAGTCTATTAACCGAACTTTCTGGCTGGCAATTACTTGACAAGCTGCGGATAAATCTGTAGGAATGCCCAGAGTGCGAGCTAGGTCGTTAGCAGTTCCCATCGGCAAAATACCCAAGGGTAACTTGGTGTCTATCAAACCTTCTATGGCGGCGTTGAGAGTGCCGTCGCCACCGCCGATTATTACTAATTCGACTTTATTTTTGTAGCGCCGAATTGTGTCGGGAATTTCGCTGGCGTGGTCGGTAGATTCTACAATTAACTCAAAACCCAGTGCTTGCAATTCTACAGTGGCTTGAGATGATAACTTTTGCCCTTTTCGGGAGTGCTGGTTTACTAAAAGTAGAGCTTTCTTCATTTGTGGATTTTTAATGGGTAATATTGAGTGTTTTTAATTACAAAAAGTATAGCTTGATGGCTTAACTTTATGAAATTAATGCTTTAGTTCTATTTTACCGATTACGATGGATTGACAAAAATGTCAAAAAAGGGATAATTGTAGCCAAAGATTCCTAAAAAGTACCTCCGGCTCTGGGCTAGCAGCAAACAATCTCGCTTCTCGATCGAAGTAAAACTAAAATTATGTCTAATTTTTTAGAACAAGGGCAAGTCGCTGCCGATCGCCAAAACTGGCCTGGGTTAGTCGAATGCTTGCAGCAAGTGACAGCCAAGGGCAGCAAGCCGCAGGAACAACACATTTTAGATCGAGCTGTCAGTTTAGCAATACAAGCCTTAGAATGGGGCGATTTTCAAGACCGTTGGGAAATTGCTAAAGTATTGCCCAATCTGGGAAATGGCGCGATCGCACCTTTAATTGCCGTGCTCGAAGACGCAGACGCAGACACAGAGCCCCGGTGGTTTGCCGCCCGCATCCTCGGAAACTTCGATCGCCCGGAAGTGATTCAAGCTTTAGTAGAATTGGTCAAAAATTCCGACGAAGAATTGAGCCAAATCGCCGCTGAAACCCTAGGGAATTTCGGCCCGACAGCCATAGAATCCCTCGCAACTCTCCTACTCCAAGAAGACTCGCGACAGTTTGCAACAGCAGCACTCGCGCAAATTCGGCGCACCGAAACCATCCCACCGCTGTTGAGCGTAGTCGGAGACTCTCAAATTGCGGTGCGCGCGCACGCAATCGAGGCATTGAGCAGCTTTCGCGACTCCCGCATCCCCCCGGTACTGATAGCAGCACTCAAAGATCCGGCGACAGCAGTCAGAAAAGAAGCCGTGCGTGCTCTCGGCGCGCGCGCCTATTTAGATGCAGAATTAGATTTAGTTAACTTGCTCAAACCTTTGCTTTCGGACATCCGATTAGAAGTTTGCAAGCTGGCGGCGATCGCGATCGGGCGAGTGAAAACCGATGCTGCTGCGGCTGCTTTATTTGAATTGCTGCGATCGCCCACAACTCCGGTTGAATTGCAAATCGAAACTGCGCGCGCCCTAAGCTGGAGCGAAACCGCAGTCGCTTTAGAATATTTGCAGCAAACCTTAATTGCCGAATTGACTAACACAAACTCTCCTATTTGTCAAGAAATTATCACTGTTTTAGGGCGAGTGGAAAAACCGGAATTAAAAGCTAAAGCTGTTGAAATTATGCTCGATTTACTCGAAAGCAATCATCCCGGCGTGCATTCCGCGGCAATCAAACAATCTTTAGCTTTAGGGTTGGGGCAATTAGGAGATATTAGAGCGCTAGATGTGCTGATTCAACTGTTAGCAGATGCCGATAACAGCATCAGGCTGCACTGTACGGCTGCGCTAAAACAGCTAAATGCGATTGAGGCCAGACAGCAATTAGAAATTTTAGTTAACCAAGAGAGCCTTGAACCAAGATTAAAACAGGGAATTGCGATCGCCCTGCAAGAATGGCCGGAGAATTAAGAGGGAGAGGATTTGCGGAGGGTGATTTAGGAAGCTGAATGCCACGGATATATAGCAATCCTAAATGATTTATGAGATAATAGCCAAAATCACTACATAATTTATCTATGTTAGAAGAATTAACGGA
>NZ_JAUBQD010000041.1:64166-68651 GCF_036701085.1 Microcoleus sp. Pol7_A1 | reverse complement strand
TTCTTCCTTCTTCCTTCTTCCTTCTTCCTTCTTCCTTCTTCCTTCTTCCTTCTTCCTTCTTCCTTCTTCCTTCCGCTTCCTGATTGTTAATTTAAACTACTTATTTTCCCAGGTTGATTTTCTCGGCACAATTGGGTTATAGCCTCCGCCGGTATTGGTTTGCTAAAGAAGTAACCCTGGCCCATATTGCACTGATGCGACTGCAAAAAAGCCAACTGTTCTGCTGTTTCTACTCCCTCAGCAATCACCTGTAAATTCAGGCCCTGTCCCAAGGCGATCGCCAGTTTCACAATTGTAGCACCGCTGCTGCCGTTCACCAAATCAGCCACGAAGGATTTGTCTATTTTTAAATTATTAAGCGGAAAGTTTTTCAGAGACCACAGCGAAGAATAACCGGTGCCAAAATCGTCCAGAGAAATTTGAATTCCCATTTCCTGCAACTGCTGCAATACAGACACCGTTACATTCACATCTGTCATGGCAACGCTTTCGGTAATTTCTATTTCTAAATACTCATGATTTAACTTGGTTTCTGATAAAATTTCAGCGATGGTTTTTACCGTGTTAGCTTGCAGAAACTGCCGGCCTGATAAATTCACAGCGATCCGCATCGGTGGCAATCCCAGTAACTGCCACGCTCGATTTTGCAAGCAAGCAGTCCGCATCACCCATTCGTCAATTTGGCAGATTAATCCTGTTTCTTCAGCTAAGGGAATAAATCGATCGGGAGAAATCAAACCGCGTTCGGGATGCTGCCAGCGAATCAGAGCTTCCATGCCGACTATTTGGCGAGTATTTAAGTTTATTTGCGGTTGATAGTGCAGCACAAACTCTGATTTTTTCAGAGCTTTGTAAAGATGATTTTCTAAGTTAAGATCCTCGGAGACTTTACTGCCGATCGCCCGCGTGTAAAACTGATAATTATTCCGACCTTTCTGTTTAGCTTTGTACATCGCAGCATCAGCATTTTTCAGCAATGTTTCTGCATCTTCTCCGTCGTAAGGAGCCAAAGCAATTCCCAAGCTAGCCTTAGTATAAAGTTCTAGACCTTCAAAATCAAAAGGACTGCTTAAACTTTGGATAATTAGCTGGCAAATCTTAGTTGCTTCCTCACGGCTGTTGAGATTGTACAGCAGCACGGTAAATTCATCCCCGCCCCAACGGGCAATAGAATCTCCCGCGCGCAAACAGTTACTCAAACGCCGAGATACACTTTGCAGCAACAAATCGCCCACTGGGTGTCCGAGAGTATCGTTAACATTTTTAAATCTATCCAAATCTAGAAAGATCACCCCCAGCATTTCGGCGTTTTGGTGAGCGCTAGCTAAAGCTAAAGACAGCCTTTCATTAAACAGCAATCTATTAGGTAAACCGGTTAATGAGTCGTGAGAAGCTTGATGTCGGATCATCGCCTCGACGCGCCTCTGCATTGCAGCCATGTACAGGTGAGTTCCTAAAGCTTTTGCTAGCTTCTGTTCCTCGCTGCTCCACGGTAGAGTTTCGCCGGTTTTGATTTCTTTCCAAGCTGCAAAGGACTGTCGGGGACGATCGGTTCGGGCGTCGGAACTGCAACGGCCCGCCCACATAATTTCGGTTTCTATAGGGCTGCGAAAAATGGTGAGACAGCCGATGCACTGTTGGCCGTATTGCAGCGGTACTGCCAAAAACGATCGAATGGAAGCTTCGATAAAATTAGCAGATAAAGATTCGATTTGAGGTTCTTTAGAAATATCGGAAATCGCGTACAAGTGGGGTACGATTAAACTAGAAATATTTTTGTCAATTGAACTGTAATGCTGGGAATATATATTTTGAAAATAACCTAATTGGCTGGTATCAGGAGTTTTTGCTCGATCGTCTTGGTTGGGAAACCCCATGATCTGCTGCCAAAACGGGCTGAGTTCAAGGTCGATGTCCCGGGGCTGCTGGCCGCAGGTATAAAGTAAAGCCGGCCGATCGCCAAACTCGGCTGCAATGTACAGTCGCCCTCCCGAACCATCCAAATGGTTGACAGTTTGTTCGAGAACTGTTTGCCGAATTTCGGTTAGTTCTAGAGGAGAGTGCAGCAAACTGGTAATTTGGTTGACAACGGCTTCGTCGCGCGCTTGCTGTCGAGCTTGACTGAGCAGAAAGGATTGGGCGATCGCAATTGAAAGTTGATCCACAAGCAACTGCACCATTTTCAATTCTCGATCGCTAAACCGTTTCGGTTGGCTGTGGTGAGAAACCAACAGCCCCCAAAGCTGATTTTGATGCAAAATCGGCACCGTCAGAGAAGAACGTGCCCCCATAGCCTTCAGATATTCAGCGTGACAGGGGTCTACAGGACGATAGCTAATATCTTCAACTGCTAAAGTTTTGCCGGTTTCGAGAGAATCTAAGCGATTAATTATTTGATGCTTCAATTCCACATCTACAATCACTCGCTGCCGCGCTTTGAGAAACATTTCCCGGGCACTATTGGGAATGTCGCCTGGTGGAAAGCGCAAACCCAGCAGAGATGACAAGCTGTCGCCGTTGATGGACTCAGCAATGACCTCACCGCTACCGTCGGACTCAAAGCGATAAATTTTTACCCGATCGCTCGCTAAAAAGCTGCGGATTTCTCGGGTGGTTGTCATCAAAATCTCTTGCAGTTCTAAAGAATTGCGGATGCGATTGGTAATTCGATTCAGTAAAATCTCTTGTTCTAAAGCCGATTGCAACATTTGTCTAACTTTTGTGCGGGGCATCTGTTTTGAGCTCCAAAGCTGTTGACAGCATCTTTGCGAGCCACAGTCTTTACTCGCCCTGTATTATAGAATACAACACTTTCGCGACATCTATTGGATTTAGCCAACCCGGGAGCCAGCAACTTGGTTTGTGCAGATATTATCTGGTTTCCCGACAAATTTCCCTGAGAAACCGCGTTTCTCACAGCACTTAGAGGAGAAGGAATCAGCGATCGCACAAGTAGTGAAGACGAAAGCTCGATCGAGTTGGTATCGGGACTGAAGTCCTGACTGCAAAATACTTTCAGAATTACAAGGCAACAGATATAGAGAAACCGGGTTGACGTAACAGCATTCTGGCTCAAAAGCGCAGAATACTGGTTCGTCAACCCGGCGTGTAAGTATTTATACTGTGAAATATTGCGTTAAGCCGACTGCCAAATGTCCCGAATTCTGTCCGGCAAAAAGCCCGCTATTTCCTGAATTCGATCCTCGGACAGCTCATCCTTCGTTGCCGAAAATACAGCCGCGATCGCAGTTTCCGGTTTTACTCCTGAAGGAAGTGCGCCTTCTAGTTCCACCCTCCGTGCAAACAAATTGCCATCGATCCCCGCAGGTGCAGGCGGGCCGGTCAAAGGCTGACGTATCCGGCTCAGCAATCCCACCAGCGGATTGGTATCTTTCCAGAGGTCTGCTATTTCTTGTTGCAGGGTTTTGTCATCCGTAGGCAAAACTTCTTTGTGCAATTCAGATTCCACGTGTTCGATGGCGTCTTTTGTCATCACGTCGCGCATCACCCGGTACACTACTTCGGTAATGTCGCGGGCATCAAAAATATCCTCCAAGTGACCGTTTACCATCACTTTTTCCAAAAACGGCATATCCTTTGAAGCGATAGGAACTGCCGCTCCTTCCTGGTGGAGCGAGGTCGGAGGATTCGTCTCCATTTTGTTTAACAGTTTGCGGCCTTTTTCTGTTAACTCAGCTTCTTGAAATGCGACTAAAGGCGGCAATAACTCAGCTCCTCCGTAAGGCTCTCCACTAAACTCCGCTTTGATAAATTCCCTTTGGTTGAGGTAGTCCAAATGACCGAGCAATTCCGCTTCCGGCACCTGGTGACCGACATATTCTTCGGCTGCGTTCCTAATTTCCGACTCTCCCTTGCCGTTTCCGCTGCCAATCTTTTTGAGCAAAATGTAAGTCAGGTCGTCTCTGATTGGAATTGTCATTTAAACCTCCTAGGTTAATATCCGGTAAAGCTCAAGTAAAAACTGAATTTTTTTACTTGCTAAAAAGGTGATGATTACTACTTAAAAATATTGAACTCTAAACTAGAGTAAGAAGTATCTCTCAGCAGGTGGAAGTTGTGAAAATTAAGTGTCTGCTAGAATCTTCCTCTAGGTAGATCCATGTAGGGGAACCCAGGTTTAATGTTGTGAGTATCCTGAAAAGCTGCCGCCACACTTCAATGCTATTAAGCTCGGATGCTTTATTGGTAATACTTTCCGTATTTATTGCGGGTTGTTACCGAGGCTGACGTACCTATAGCGCCTAAGTTGGTAATTGCGGCTGGGGTAGGTACAATTAAGCAGATGCTCTGGGCTCGATCGACTGCAGCGGTCTTTGCCCCAGCTTGTAGCTATATTGTACAATCTGGTTAGACCGAAAACTGGCCATCGAGAGCTACAAATACGAGCCAATCTGTTTCAAGTGCCCGAGCGCCACTTGAGGAATGCCTCCGGTAAAAAAAACGCTAGTTTTTTTATCGTTTTCG
>NZ_JAUBQD010000041.1:13010-64066 GCF_036701085.1 Microcoleus sp. Pol7_A1 | reverse complement strand
ATCGTTTTTCGATCGTTTTTCGATCGTTTTTCGATCGTTTTTCGATCGTTTTTCGATCGTTTTTCGATCGTTTTTCGATCGTTTTTCGCTCGTTTTTCGCTCGTTTTTCGCTCGTTGTTGGTCGTTTTTAGCTAGGCATTTATGAACTACCCTGCTTGGAAGAATAATTTGGAATCCTCGTTTTTAGATAGCGACCCATCGGCGGTTGATAAGCGTCCTTTAGTGTTGGCTGTAGACGATAATCGCGACAACTTAGAGCTGCTGACACAAATACTCGATTTATTCGGCTGCGAGTGCATGGCAGCCGCGGACGGCTACGAAGCTCTTTCAGCAGCAGTCGATCGACCTCCCGACCTAATCGTACTCGACATTTGCCTGCCGGATATAGACGGTCTAGAAGTAGCAAAGCGCATCCAAGAAAACCCGGATCTCAGACATATTCCGATTGTGGCTGTCACAGCACTAGCAAAAGCAGAAGACCGCGATCGGATTCTCCAAGCCGGCTGTGTTGAATACATTTCTAAACCTTTTAACATCAAGGATTTAGAAAAAATTATCCACCAGCACATCAACTCTCCGACGTTAATGGTGGAGTTTTAGGTTGAGTTTTAGACTGGGAACTAGAATCGCGAACTTTAGGTGCAGACTCCAAAATTGCGATCGTTCCGGTGCGGCCGGTCTCCAAGGTCGCATCGCTGAGCAAATCAGTTACTCCCACACCCAAAACCTCTTTGATTAAGTCTTTCAGTTGCCCCTCTAGGACTGATTCTAATTCCGTTCGCACCTGCAAAGCCAAATCTTGCTGACCGTTCTCAGCCAGCAGTTTTTCTGGTTTAGTAACCCCATTTTCCATAATAATTATCAATTTGTTATCCAAAAGATGGCATAGCGGTTGACTCGTTTGTTGTCCGAGTTGAGAACGGTACAAAGCTTGAATTCTCTGCGAAAGACTCCGTTCTAATTTCCCGCGAGTAGGTTCTAAGGTTTCCCCGGTCATATTTTTAATAAAAAAAAGATAACTCAAAAACACACTTATTGAAAAAGGAAGTTCGGCAACGAGCAATGTACGGCAGGTAAAGGAGGCAAGAAGTCAGAAGCCATATAATATTTTATGTTTCAGCAGCAATGAAGAACGTCCTCATCGTCAGGACGATTGCTAAGCCCAGGCGCATCTAAATTTTACAGTCAAGTTAGATGAAATTATTGTGGGGTATCTCGCCCGCCCGAAAAATACAGCGCCAGATGCAGAACAGCTTATAACAGTTAACAGTTAAATGGTAACTGTTAACTGTTAACTGTTAAATGTTAGCAACAACTGTCGCGCTAGCCTACAGTAACTTGATTAGTTTCCACCCCAGTTGCACCCTTGACACCTTTAGCAATTGTTACCAGCTTGGTGACAATTGCCTGATCGGGAACTGTACCTTTGAGAACCACCGTAGAGCCGTGTTGAGCCACATAAACAGTCTCAATATCTGCAACATCTGGATTTGCATCAAAAGCCTGAGCCACCCGTTTAGCTAAACCGCTTTCATCGTATTCTCCATTCAATCCCATGCGTTCCGCCGGAACTGTCTGAGCGCTCGCAGCAGGTTGAGCTTGAGCTTGAGCTTCAGCTACAGGTGCTTGGTAAGCAGGAGCGTCAACAGTTTCTTGATTTTCAAGTTTTTCTAAACCAAACAATCTTTTTAGCCAACCCATAGAGTTTGTCCTCCCACAAAGTTTGTGTTAATTGACGTGTTAATTGACAGGTGGCACGTCGCGGTGCAATTGTTAATCTCAATACCAGGAATTACGATCGCACTCTGGAACGCAGAAACCTGGTTTTTCTACAAAAAACTATCTTCCAGACATCCGCCCCGGTAGAAAAACCCGGTTTGTTGAGTTTGGTGCGCAGTCGTAAATACAATTTACTGTTGTACAACTTCGCCCATCATCTGCCTGGAGACATAAATTCTCCGGCGCTCAAACAAATACCTGCGCTGACCATTCCGGCAAATCAAACTTAAACCCTTCTTCCCCAACTTCTACAATTTTGTTGTACATCCACTCGCGCCAAGTTCCTGCTGCCGGAAAGTTAGGAATGCAGTAACCAGATAGATAAGTATCCGAAAAATTTCCCACAACTACTGCTCGCGTTCCCTCATCGCTCCAGCGGCAGTAAGCGAGGACTTTGGCTTCGGCATTTTCGTGGAAAAATTCAATATTTTTCGTGTAAAGTGCCGGGAATTTTTCCCGCAGCCGAATCACGTGTTTGTAGTATTCCAACAACTCATGATTTGGCTGATTTTCCAACAAAGACCATTGCAGTTTATTCGGCTGGTTGGGAGTTTGCCGAGTGGACTCTCCAAACTCTTCCCCCATCCACAGCATCGGTATTCCTACTGCGGTTACTAACAAAACCGCTCCCAATTTAGCTTGTTTAAAAGCAGCTTCTCGGTCGAGATTCCGAAAGCTTGCTTCCGCCAGCAAGTGGGATCGGTCGTGACTGGCTAAATAATTGATAACATTAGTTGTTTTTTGATAGCCTTGTTGTTTGGCATCCAGAGCTTGCTTGAGCTTTGCGAGATCGCAACGATCCCCGGCGAAATTTTCTATGGCAAAAATGCGAAAACTTTCGTGCCAGCAACCGTCCATCGACCCGTCCGCAGCCACGAGTTCGGTAAGTTCGGGAATGTGTTCTGCTATGTTGTAAAATGGCTTGTCGCCGGCGGTTTTTTTCGCTTCGCGAGTTATCCAGTGCAGGAAATCTCGATTGTCCAACTGGCGCACTGCATCGTAGCGAATGCCGTCGATATGATATTCTTGAATCCAGAAATTAATGACATCGCCGATGAATTTCCAAGCGGGACGAATGCCGAGTTTTGAGTCGAAGTTCTCGCAGTTAAACTCCGGGCCCCAGTAGTTAGCGGGATCTTCGGGATAGTGTTTGTCGCGGTAGTACCAATAATTGCGATCGATGAGCAATAAGGGACATTCTTCATCGCAGTGGTTGTAAATGCCGTCCAGAATCACGCGAATGCCCCGCCCGTGGCATTCGTCAATCAATTGCTTCAAATCTGCGGTTGCACCGTAGCTGGACTCTACGGCAAAGAAATCGCGGACTTTGTAGCCCCAGCTATAATCGCCCGGATATTCATTAACTGGCATTAGTTCGATCGCATTTATCCCCAAATCGCACAGATAATCTAATTTCTCGATCGCCTGCTGGAATTTACCGCCGCTGTCGGAACCATCTGTGCCGCAAAAATCAGCAACGTGCAGTTCGTAAATAACTAATTCTTCATTTTCGGGGAGTTTTTTGTCGTCGTGCTGCCAAACATAGGTATCAATAATTCGCGCGCCTGCTTTGATGCGAATTGTACTTGTATTAGTAGTGCGGTCAATTTCAGTAGCGTAGGGATCGTTGACTTCTACCCATTCGTCGGGTTCACAACAGGGACTTTGCGATTGAACTCGGAATTTGTATTGATAAATACCGTCTTCTAACTGAATTTTAGTGCGGAAATAACCTCTGTCATCTTTTTCTAAAGCAATTTCTTCCCACAAGCAAAAGGAGCCGAGCAGTGTAGCTGCTTTGTTGTTGGGAGCGAAGAGTTTAAATTCAATTGCAGCGGCCGTGAATAGCTTGTTTGCAGAACTTATAACTGTGATTAGTATTCATTGTTACCATTTTGTAAATCTGTCGCCATCGTTCTTAAGAGTTAAACCTGTAACTCTTCTGTTGTCAGGTGTCCAGAGGCGCACCCGGAGGATTTAGTAGTACGCACCCTAGCGGTTGAGTAAGGTGCGCGCCTGAGAACCCGGAGGCCCGATTTAAATCAATCAAAAAGGTAGTTAAAGTAACAAAAAATTGTGAAGTGCTGTTTATGAAAAGTAATTTAACTTTTGATAACTAGATAAATCGTGATAAGAGTTTAAAGTTTGTAACTAAAGGAACATTTTTTAGCTTACAGAGCTAATACTGTAGAATGATGTGATTTTAGGCGGAAAAAGCGAGGATCGGCTTGTAATTATCAGGCAAGAGAAACCAGAAAAATGAATCCTTTATTCAACTGGATTTTCGGGCGATCGACTTTAACTCAAGTTTGAGCCGAGAAGAGCAATGATTATTTTTGCTTATGCCTTGGTAACACTTGTTTTATAGTTCTTGACTGGCAAACTTTGCAGAACCAAAATCAGCTTTAACGACTGCTGCTACCTCAGTAATTGGTAATCGGTGAAAATCTCATCCGTCCCTGTTACCCGTTAGATATTCCGAGCAGCGGCTCTAGGGTTCTAAAAGTTTAATTGGGGATGTTGACGAATTACCCTTACTGTAAAAATCTGGAGTGTTAAAAATGCTAAAACAAATGTGCTGGTTGCCCAGATTGGGAGGCAATGGAGAAAAGATATTGCACTTGCGCACGGAAGCCCGTCAAGCGTGGCGGCCTTACACAGCTTTTCCGCAGTTCGCTGCACCCGACTACCGGGAACCGGGCGGTTCTAACGGATGGGCAACATTTCAGAAGCTGAGAACTCAAGGGTGGAATTTAATTTCGACTGAAGAAGGGCAGCAGTCGATGTTTGGCGAACAGAAAAGTGCTTAAAAAACCACAAACCGCAATAAAAAAAGAAGAGGAGTTTACCTCTTCTTTTTATTAGTTCTCAACGAAGTACCGGGGTTTTTAAACCCTGATATTTCCTTGAAGCGGTAAGGTGCGCACTGCCCACCCTACATAATTTTGACATTTACTATGGCGGCGTTGGAAGTAAATTAGGCGATCGCCGTTGCCCTGTCTGCTGTATTTGTTACGTTATCGAACACCGGCTGGTGAGTTTTCAAGTTAAACCGGTATCCGTGGGGGAGGATGTGCAACTTGGCGCCGCAAATCGCTAAACCCTCATCCTTCAACCGTCCATCTATATTGTCGTGGAGTTTTTCCGACTCGTCGATGATTGTTACAGCGCTTTCGCCAATAACTTCCAACTCGTCACCGTTGACTAAAATAGCTGTATTTTCGTCAATACCAAATCCCAACACGGCCGGTTGCAGCAAGAGTGCGGTAACTAAGCGTCCCAGACGACCTCGCTGGGCGAAATGCTGGTCGATGACAACTCCTGGGAGGAAACCCATTCCCGGGCCCATTGCTACCACATCAACGCGGGGATTTGTCTCGGAGTCTCCTTCAATAATCATCATGTCTGGCATCATCGCTGCGCCGGCACTCGTGCCGCCAATGATAATCCCTTCAGAGTAGCGTTTGTGCATAGCTACGTCCAGTTGGGTGTCTTTCAAGCAGCTAATAATCCGCGCTTGATCTCCGCCGGTAAAGAATATGCCAGTCGCTTGTTCGATCGCTTCTAAATAATCGGGATTTTTGGCATCTTCCGGTGTCTGGGTATCAACAACTCGCACATCTTCAGCGCCGAGTCGCTCAAACACTCGGATGTAATTATCTCCTACTTCTCCCGGCAAGCTGGTCGCAGCAGTCATGATCACAATGTGGGCTTTAGTGCCTCCGGCGCAGCGCAAGAATTCCCGCAGAATTTTACACTCCCCCTCTTTGTCTTCTGCGCCCCCAATAATTAGCAACTTTCCCTGATTTCCGTTGCTCGCCATATTATCTCCAGTTTTAATTTATTAAATTTCACTAAACCACAAAATTTTTCCTTCTGAAAACTGCCAAAAGGTATAGATAGATACACAAAATTATCTGAATTTGCTGATTCCCGGACGCACAAAACTCAAGGGATCTGGGGTTTGTTTACTCGGGCCGCGGGCTGTAAAGATGTTTTTGCTAAAAAAAATCTACCCCCCCTAACAAAATATAGGAGGGGTCAAAAAATGAGTTAAATTACAGGACTTACGCGCGCTGGTCATAAACTCGGTTTCTGACTGGATACTTCCCTCATAACCTCTTATTTCTCGTAAAAACCGGGTTTATGAGCGTAAGTCCTAAATTAGTCCGATCGCCCGTTAGTGCGATCGCTCGATCAAATTGCTCAATACCGTACGCGCCCGTTCTAAAGGTAGGTGTCTGGGTTTGCCATTCCAGACAATCTGATATTCGTTGCTGTTTTGACCATCGCCGTAGCCAGAAATTAGCTTCCGGTGAAATGCTTCCTCAGCTAATTCGTGAACTTGATCCCTGAGAGCAGTTTGTGCGAGCTTCATAAATTTGCTGCCTCTTAAATTCTCCTTCACAGTCATAAACAATTATAAGTGGGCAATAAGTGGGCAGTGCACCTCTCAAAAGTTAGAGCTTTTTTTCTGGAGGGCAAGGAAGTAGAGTTATTAGTTATAGGTGCTTAGCTATAGGTGCTTCGTCATCAGTGCTTAGTTAGATATTGAAGGAAGAAGAAATATTTTCCCACTCTTCCCCTCTCCCCATCTCCCCCACTTCCCCACTCCCCCTCTCCGCCACTCCCGCGATGCTGAAGGCAGAATTGGTCGGAGTGTTTGTATCAACTGCTACTGCAATATCTATGCCTGCGGGTAGTATCTAATGCACCGACAAGAGAGTTAATGTGAAAAATTGACGAAAAGGAGGTTAGAAAATGCTGCAAGAAAAAAGCACCGAAACAGCGCGGGTCAATGCTCGAAAAACAGATGTTTTTGATGTTTTCAACTTCAAACACTATATGGGGCCAAACCCTTATTTAGGAACAGCGGCTTTAGTTTTCGATTTGGCGGTGACGGGCGCGAGCGAACCTTTGCCGATCGCACATTACCATGAAATTATTAGCGATCGCTACCCGCAACTCCTGCAGGAAACTTTCTCAAACCACGCCGAACTGTTCGGCCGTACCGCTTCAGAAGTTGCAAAACTCGACATGGGTTTGCACTTCCAACACTGGAACGTCAAGCCGTTTTCTCAGTTTAACAGAATTAGCATAGAAGCAGTTCACGCCCGCAGCGCCAGAGCCGTAGTTTACGCTGTTTGGGATTGGTTTGAAGCCATCAATCAAAATCAAGATTTTCCCTTGGAATCACAAATAGACACGCTGCAAAATATGTTCCGGCAGTCTGTTTACGGAGGCCCGACAGTTTATTCGTTAATGCGAGCGGCATCGCAAAAAGGCATTCCCGTATTTTATTTGTGGGATGAAGGATTGATGCAATACGGGTACGGGAAAAAACTCGTGCGCGGCTCTGCAACTACTTTTGATTCTGACAGCCACTTAGACTCCGATTTTACCACGCGCAAAGACGATTGTAAAGCTTTTCTCGCTACATTAGGATTTCCTGTTCCCAAAGGCGATATCGTCTCCACAGAAAGCGGAGCTCTGGCAGTTGCTAAAGACATTGGCTATCCAGTTGCTGTCAAACCAGTAGTCGGTCATAAAGGAATTGGCGTCACAGCAGATATCCGAGATGCTGAGGAATTGCAGGCCGCTTTTAAAAGAGCTGTTAAGGCAATTCCCGAAACAGAATCGGTGCGAGTAATTGTGGAAAATAGCATCAAAGGATCGGATTTTAGGCTGCTGTGCGTTGACGGCAAATTTGTTTCGGCAACTGAACGCCGACCCGCTTGGGTAACAGGGGACGGCGACTCAACAATTCGCGAATTGATCCGCCGTGAAAACCGCAAATCCCAACGTTTGGATACGCCAACTTCGGCCCTGAGCAAAATTCAGTCCGACGAATCGATGGAAATGTATCTGGCAGAACAAGGGCTGTCATTGGATAGTGTCCTAGAGGGCGATCGCACTGTATCTCTGCGCAAAGTCGCCAATCTTTCCGCAGGCGGCGTCAGCATCGACGCTACCCAGACTATTCACCCGGATAACATTGTTTTGGCTCAAGATATCGCCCTACATTTTCGGTTAACTTGTTTGGGGGTGGATGTGGTAACAGAAACTCTCGCCAAATCTTGGAAAACAGGCAATTTTGGGATTCTCGAAATCAATGCCGCGCCGGGAATTTTTATGCACCTCAACCCGGCTGTCGGTGAAGGGGTTGATGTGCCTTCCCATATTATCGAAACTTTCTTTGACTCGGGAAAATCAGCCAGAGTTCCGATTATTACTTTCAACAAAATTTCGGTGCAAGAACTGCAAGAAACAATCGACCACATTTTGTTGCAGCATCCCGATTGGACGATCGGTGCTGTTTGTCGCGGTGGACTTTTTGTCAACCGTTCTGAAAAAGTTTTGCATAAGAATTACAATCTTAACGTGCAAAGTTTGCTGCGGAATCCCAAGCTCGATTTGTTAATTGCTGAATATCCCGGAAATATTTTGGAAGCTGAGGGAATGTTTTATCAGGGGAGCAATATGGTGGTCCTGGACAATCCGGGGGAAACTGAGATGATGTTGAGCAGAGAAAGCACTGATGACGATACTGTTGTGGTGAGGGAAGAAAATAGTATTTCTATTCGCCGCCAGGGGTTGATCGAACAGTATACTCTGGGAGATGGGGAACCGTTTACACGGGTTTATTTGAAGGAAATAGGGACTGTTTTGTAACCTGTTCCACATTTAAGTTGGCTTTGTGGGGCGGGTTTTGAGTACCCGCCCCACCAGATAAAGGCTTTTTGTCGTTCCCGGGTGCTTCCGGGGAAGGAAATTGGGGATCGCCCAGATTTGAACTCGCTTCGTTTCACTTAGTTACAATTGGTGGCAATTCCTCAGTGGATGCACTATTCCTAAGAAACCCGGTTTCTTGCTATATTTCTCGTTACCACACCAATATTTTCGTAGAAATTGGGTTTCCCAGGATAAGTCCTATTCCTGCGATCGTAAATTTTTAGAGAATGTAGTTTCTGGGCGGTCTCTTGTTTTATCAAGGAATTTCACAAGTCTTTAAACTAATTGCACTCCGGTGGCAGAAGGTGTGGAAATATGAATGTTGGGAGCAATTGGTTTAATTCGCTGACGGAAAGTTTACAGTCGTACCGTCGCTACATTCCAGCAGCGCTGACTCTTTGGACAGGTACAAGCTTGTCATTGGCAGCCGCCGCCCTTGTGTGGCATTCGGAAAACCAACGAATGCAAGTTCAATTTCACGAGCAAGCCGATCGCCTGAATGTGACTTTGCAGCAAAGCATCAATCACAATTTAGAAGTTCTTTACTCACTTCAAGCATTCTACAACGCATCTACTGAAGTTAGCAGACAAGATTTTAAGCAATTCGTTCAACCTGCACTTTCCCGACATTCTGCCATCTATTCTGTTAACTGGAGTGTGCGCGTGCCTGCTGCCCAAAAAGCAGCTTACGAAGCCGCAATTCGAGCCGAAGGTTTTCCGGCATTTCAAATTTACGAGCGAACTCGTGACCAAAAGCCGATCGAAGCAAAAGTGCGATCGGAATACTTTCCAATTATTTACAGAGAAGCACTAGAAGAAGATAACAAAGCGATCGGTTTTGATGTTGCCTCCAGCCCCGATCGCAAAGCAGCTTTAGAGAAGTCGGTGAATACCGGAAAAATAGCGGCTTCCGCGCGGATTACATTAGTCACCAACAATCAACCGGGATTGCAAGTATTTCTGCCAGTAACCCGTCGCACAACTTCTCTAGATAACTCGGTCAAGAACCGCGAAAATCTCATGGGAGTTATTGCGGGTCTGTTTCAGATCACCCATATGGTCGATTTCTCTTTAGAATCCCTAAATTTAGACAGCATTAATTTTTACCTATACGACAAATCGGCTACAGGGAAAGAACGCTTTCTGGTGCGCTACGACTCACAAGCTAAGCAGTTGATAGATAACCCAAAACTAGAAAAGCCAGAGTTAACTAATGTTCGGGGGGAAATCTGTCAAAATCCTAGTGCTTGCACTCGCTTATTGAACGTAGCAGACCGCCAGTGGATGCTGCTAGTTTTGCCCGGGAACGGGTACAACGGTCTGAGGACGCATCAGGGTTCGCTGGCTATTTGTGCGATCGGGCTATTGATGACTGGCAGCTTGACGATTTACCTGTTGATGTCTCTAGAACGTACCGCCAAAGTAGAACAGCAAGTGTACGATCGCACAATTCAACTAAAAGAGCGCACCGCTGAACTAGAAACAGCACTAAAAAAGCAGGAAACTCAATTTCAACTAATCCAAACTGAAAAAATGTCCAGCTTGGGGCAGTTGGTGGCTGGAGTTGCCCACGAAATTAACAATCCTGTCAACTTCATCTCTGGGAACCTGATCCATACAGGCGAATATACTCGAAACTTGCTGGAACTTGTGGAAATATACCAGCAGCAATATCCGAACCCAACGCCAGAAGTGCAAGCCAAACAAAAAAATATCGAATTGGAGTTTATTATTGAAGATTTGCCTAAAATCCTAAAATCTATGAATTTGGGAGCTGAACGCATCCGCCAGATCGTGCTTTCTCTGCGTAATTTTTCGCGCTTGGATGAATCTGAAATGAAGTCTGTTGACATTCACGAAGGCATTGACAGCACCTTGATGATTTTGGATACTAGGCTGAAACCCCAAGCTGATTTTCCGGGCATTCAAGTCATCAAAGAATACGGAAATTTGCCCTTAGTGGAGTGTTTTGCGGGACAATTAAATCAGGTATTTATGAATATTTTGAGAAATGCTATTGATGTTTTATATGACGCACAACATCAAAAAAAGCTGCTCGGGCAAAGTTTCTCAAATTCGCCATTTTTACCTACAATTCGGATTCGCACTGAACTTTTAAGTTCTAATTGTGTATGCGTGCGAATCTCTGACAATGGAACGGGCATGACGGAGAATGTCAAAAAACGTTTGTTTGAGCCGTTTTTTACTACCAAGCCTGTAGGCAAAGGTACTGGCTTGGGATTGTCGCTCTGCTATCAAATAGTGGACAAACATCAAGGTTCGCTCAGGTGCGTATCGGCTCCGGGAGAGGGAACTGAATTCTCGATTGAGGTGCCGGTGCGGCAACAGTCCCAGCAATCTGTTTCTCAGGTTTCACCTGCGGTAGGTGTTAGTTGAAATTAGCGGGAGAAATCTCGCTTATAGCTGAGTCTAGCCTCGCTCCCCCTGACATCTCCCTTTCTAATGGGAACGCAAGAGCGTCGCCGTTCTCTCTTTTTTTTATTTCTTTAGGAAAGGTGCGCACCATACTTGGGAAAGGTGCGGATTGCGCACCCAACAGTTAACAGCTAACAGTCAACAGTTAACAGTTAGAGTTATTGGCAAGTGCGTGCTAATTTCGAGTCAAATCTTGCCCAAAACAAATATCTTGGGTTTTACTCACCGCGACAATTTATAATTGTAGCAATGCCAGATTACCAATTACTAATTACGATGTCTTTACAATTTATTAGCATTCCGCCAAAAACCGATCGCAAACCTGTCGCTGTGATTGTCGCTTTGCACGGATGGGGTGCTAATGCTCGGGATTTGACTTCTTTAGCACCGGCTTTCAATTTACCGGATTATCAGTTTGTGTTTCCCGACGCCCCCTTTCCCCATCCCCAGGCAATGGGCGGCAAAGCGTGGTATGACCTTCAAGGTAAAGACGCTCAGGGATTGGTAAAAAGCCGGCAATTGCTGAGGGAATTTATGCTGTCTTTGGAAAGCAGCACGGGCGTGCCTTTGTCTCGCACTATTTTAGGCGGTTTTTCTCAAGGGGGAGCGATGACTCTAGATGTGGGATTGACTTTGCCTGTAGCCGGTTTAATTTGTCTGAGCGGTTATTTACACCCGTCGATTTCGCCAGTTGCTGGGAGTGCTTTGCCACCTGTTTTAATCGTGCACGGTACTCAAGATACTATTGTGCCCGTTACTGCTGCTGTGCGATCGCGCGACAGTTTGACTGCTTGGGGAACTGCGGTGCAGTATCGAGAATTTATCATGGGACACGAGATTCTGCCCGAAGTTATAGATGTAATGCGAAGTTTTGTTGTAGAAACTGTGTCGAAATCAGATTAAAGGCTTAGGATATAGTATGGCGGAAGTCTCGGGCAGGGGAAAAAAATGAAAACTTTAACCAAAGCATCGCGCGATATTGCTGTACTTACTTCTCAGGACGTGGCAGAATTGGCTGTCCGTTTGGAAGTGGACGATTATGCAGATCCTTTTGAGGGATTGAATGATTGGCATTTGTTGCGGTCGCTTGCCTTTCAGCGGCCGGAGCTGGTTGAACCTTATCTCCACCTTCTGGATATGGAAGCCTACGACGAAGCATAGCCTAAAAAATCTAGCTTAAAAATTTCGACGGAATTGAGGAAGAAGTTAGCAGCATATTTTGTTGTGAATTGAACAGATGAGTTATGGATTTTTGTCTATTTTCATCTTAATTTCTTTCTTGATTCTTTTTTATGAAAAAATGACACCCGTTTCAAAAAAGAATGTGAATGTAGGCCAGATCTCAACCCTGATATTCATCAGTAATTCCCAATTTAAAATCTAAGATCTAAAATCTAAAATCTAAAATGGTATGACATGAAGGGCAGACGAATTTTAATCGGCGTTAGCGGCGGAATTGCGGCTTACAAAGTTTGCGAAGTAGTTTCAACTTTAGCGAAAGCTGGAGCTGAAGTTAAAGCTATTCTTACTGATGCGGCCGGGGAGTTTGTAACGCCTTTGACTTTTGCTACTCTTTGCCGCCATCCTGCTTTTACGGACAAAGATTTTTGGCAAGCAAGTCACGGCCGCCCCCTGCACATTCAACTAGGAGAATGGGCGGAAGTTTTTGTTATTGCTCCCCTGACAGCTAATACTTTGGCTAAGTTGGCGGGGGGTTTTGCTGATAATTTGCTGACTAATACTGTCTTAGCTTCTACTTGCCCAATTTTGCTGGCACCGGCGATGAATACGGATATGTGGGAACAGCCGGCGGTGCAGCGGAATTGGCGGGAAGTGTTGACTTATCGGCGCTATCATGCTGCAAATCCGGGGGCGGGAATGCTGGCGTGCGATCGCGCGGGTGTCGGCCGCATGGCAGAACCTGGTGAGATTTTGCCTCATATTGAATCGCTGTTGTATGCGAAGGGCGATCGAGATTTAGCGGGCGTTCGGGTGTTGATCGGTGCGGGAGGAACGCGGGAACACCTCGATCCGGTGCGGTTTATCGGCAATCCTTCCAGTGGCAAAATGGGCATAGCTTTGGCGCAAGCTGCACAGCACCGGGGCGCGACAGTGACGCTGGTACACAGTATAACTGGCGAATTGCCGCTCTCAGGTGTGCGGGCGATCGCAGTTGCGAGTGCAGAAGAAATGCGGCAGGCGATGCTGCAATGCTTTCACGATGCGGATTTGACGGTGATGGCGGCGGCGGTAGCGGATGTGAAGCCGGCTGAGTACAGTAGTGAAAAATTGCCGAAGCGATCGCTCCCGAATTGTTTGCCTTTGGCACCGGTAGCGGATATTGTGGCAGAGTTGGGAAATTTGAAACAGCCGCACCAAAAATTAATCGGGTTTGCAGCACAAACTGGGGATATTGTCAAGCCAGCTTTGGAGAAATTGCGGGCAAAGAAACTGGATGTAATTGCCGCAAACCCGATCGATCGAATAGGTGCAGGTTTCGGCAGCAATACCAATCAAGCAATATTAATTAATGCCGCCGGCAAGCAAGTAGAAATAGCACCTTGCAGCAAGCTAGAAATGGCTCACCGATTGTTTGATTTTGTGATGAACGGGTGAGGGCGCAATTTACTCATTAACTGGGATTAATTACTACTGGTTCGGGGGATAATTCTGATTCCCCAAAATCCGTTGATTTCGAGTCAGCGGGCAACTCAATATCTGCGACAGTAATTTCTACTTTCAATCCTAATGCTTCGAGCAATTCTACCAAACTATAAATTTCCGAACCGCCGCTTTCAGTCAGCATCTTGTCGAGTTTTTCGTGATGCTGTTTTGCTGACTCCGAAAGAGCATTCATCCTGATTCGAGCCTCAATTACCTTTCTGATGGCATTTCTCAAAAGCGCGGGTTCAGGGTCTTTTTCTTCCAAGATAGCGCCGATAAAACCAGCAGCTTCTTCCGGCTCGTGGAGAGATTCAATTAGGTACTCGCGGTAGCTATCACTTGTCGGTGCTTTCACGTTTTTCATAATCTGTCCAGTATTCTCTAGCTTGTCGAATGTTCTGTCCTTGGGTGCTTTTATCCCCAGCTATGAGGATTACCACAATTGTCAAGCCGACTTGTCCGAAGTAGAGGCGGTAGCCCGGGCCATAATTAATTCTGAGTTCAAAAACTCCTTGTCCCACTGACTTGAAATCTCCGAGATTACCTTGCTCAACTTCGGTCAAGCCTAGATTTGATTCTAACTATAACATTCCGATCGCGGAGCGAATCAAGCCACTCGCCGAATGGTACTCTACCCTCTGCTGTAGCGTAACGTCGAATTTCCCTGGGTTGTACTTCTATGATTTTATCGTACAGATTAACAATTTCTATCGTAAGTGCGATCGACCGTGCATTAAGTCGGCAAATCATACTTAAGACAGAGGCATTCGAGCGACAAAATAGTAAACCTTGTTTGAGGAAACAAAGTTTAAATCAAACAGGGCCTTGTGAATGAATTTTAAATCGATCGCAAAAACCAATCTACTCTTCGGCAGCCTGATAATTAGCCTCGGATTGCAAGCACTTCCAGCCACAGCGCAAGCAGTCACCGACGCGCAAGTTTCCGCCCTCGTAGAAGCGCTGCGACAAGCCGCCCCGCCACAAGCCGCAAATGACGGAATGTACAGTCAGTGGCAAGTTTTACCGAACAATATTTCCCGCTGGGCAAAGTTCTGTACCAAACAAGATTTAACACCCCAACAATTTGAGGCCGACGCGACAAAAGCCAAATCAATTGTTACCTGTATCGTGGGCGATTTGCTGCGCGACGAATACAAAGCTAGCAGCAACAATGAATTAACCGCTGTACGCCGCGCCGCTTGCTGGTGGATGACAGGGGACTCCGCAGCTTGTAAAAGTGGGGCAACAGCTACTTATGCCGATAAAGTTACCAGCGTTTACCAGAAGCAGCAACCTAAAAAGTAAAGTTTGTGCTGGCGGAATTTAGGTTTTTTTGACCGCAGATGGACGCAGATGGTTTTGTGCTGATGGACAGATAATAGGAATTTGATATTAAATTCAATTATCCTCTAAGCGCCAAAGATTCTTGAGAACATTAATCAGCTCTTTCTGTCGTCGAGCCATTACTTCTGGCGTCCATTCCTGTTCCCGCAGCACTTGGGTAGTAAGCACAAAGGATGAAACGCCCGTTTTAGTAGTGAAATACTTCTGCTTTTTCACATCAAAATCATAATTTTGTGCCAGATTGTTTTTCGCAGAAGATAGCAAAACTAAGTTGCCAAGACGATGCACATATTGATCGCGCTCTTCCTGACTAGGAAACCACTTCATCCACTCACTATTAGCCCCTGGATTTTGGGGAAGTACGTGCTCGACAGTAATGTTGGAGAAGTTGTAAGATGCTTCACCTTCTGACAGAGCAGCATCTAAGCGCAGCAAAACATAACGACGAATTTTTTGAATTAGGTAAAGGTCACTATCGAGGACTCTAAGGATATTGTTTGACTCTTCCGGAGTAAACTGGAGCGGTGAATAGGAATTGAATAAATCTTCCTCTTGCTCAATAGCAGTAAGCAATCTACTGTAACGTTCAATGCGCTCATTGATATTGGCGCGGACAATCATTAAACCTGCGGCAAGGCGGTCTAAATCTATAAAGAAACGCACCAAATTATCGGGGCTATTACGGTTGCGAGATAGGTAGAGAATCGCAGGCGGTATCCAGTCGAAATTATCAATCTTGTTTAACCATTTAAATAGTTGATTTATTTCCTCGGCACGCCGCTCGCTTTCATAGGTTAAGTTTTGAATTTCGGAAAAAGCCTTAGCATAAGGATCTAAAATTTCATCAATGAATTGCTGAGACCCTGCGGCAGGATTGATGTTTTCCTGAAACTCTTTAAGGATACTCTTGCTAAGTTTTTTCTTTTCCTTAATCATGCGAATATGAGAAAACAAATCTTTGAATAAGTCGCGTCCCAGCTCCTCCTCGGTATCTTCCCACTTTTTAGTATATTTTTCTTTTTGCCCTTCTGGTATTTTTCCAATAATGTCCGCTTTCAAGATATCAGTTAGGGAGAGATCCAATCCCCTGTTGTTCAACACAGAAAATATCCGATATGCAGAGTCAAAGTCAGGCGTAGAAACCACTACCAAGAAGCACTGGGTAATCAGGAACTGGGCAAGACGTATACGGTGGGATTCCGCGATCGTCTGCAAACGTTGCAAGAATAAATGTGCATTTTCTTTAATAAGCTTCTGAGTATCCATCAGCTCAGCATTGTTCAATTTTTGGAGCTTGTTAATACCACCTTCATTTTGAATATATTCCTTGAAAAATTCTGCATCTCGCTCGCGCAAAGTCAGACGGTAACGATTATCTATACCCGCGATTAAGCTGCCTCTTTGGTATAGATAAGTGGTCAAGTCATTGGCGTGTTCTGTTGGCAATGATGCTCGGAGAGCAGCTAGTAGTATGGTGAGAGTTGTTAGACGTTGCTGACCATCTACAACTTCAGCATCTGGCGGCCCAGATTTGATCAAAACAATGCTGCCTAGAAAGTACGGGTTGAGTTGATCAATCGTGTGGTTACCATCTCCCAATGATGTTAGCAGGTCTTCCAGCAGTTCCCCAGCTTGCTCATTTGTCCAAGCATAAGGACGCTGGTAGAGGGGAATGGTGAACATAAAGTCATCGCTAAAGATTTTTCTAATGGGGTGTTCCTCACCCTTGATGCTGGCACGGTTCATGGTGGGTTCCTGTGTTAGGTGTGGTTGGTAATTGCTTCCCGAAAGTCAATTTTCTCTGTTACAAGAATACCATGCTCAAGCTTGGAAGAGCTAACTCTCATCTTAGCCTGTGCAGGCCGGTTTCATTCGTCCCGCTGTAGGCTTCAATCTGCGGCTGAATTACCCATTTTCCCCCTGACTTCTTATCAACTTTTGCACGCTGGCTAAAGCCCGATTTAATTCATAACTTTTTCTTTCTGAATTCTGCAAAAAAGCCTGCTGTTCTTCTTCAATCATTAACACATCCTGCCACACCAAACCATCTAATAACTTTTGAGCCGCACCGAACAAACTATCTTTAATAAACCTGCGAAACCAAACCGGCAATTTGTGCAGCCGCCAAAACGCATTTAATGAGGTAAAGTGAATTAAATAAGCGCGAGTTGCTGTCTCGCTCACCGGACAAACCAAGCAGTAAATCTTAAAGTCGCTCCCCAAAGTTGAAACCCAGTGCGGGTAAACATAACTCACCTCCAGCGGTTCCGGGTGCAGTCGGCGCAGAGATTTAAAAAATAACTGAGAAATTGACCAAATTTTATCTATTTTGTAATAACTTTGTGCCTGATAGCGAGCAGTTACTTGATGCTCGTTTTCTTCTAAAGTATCTAACACCGGATTTGCCCAAGCCTGCCAATCATCGTGCAAGTGTCCGTGGTACATATCCATCAAATTTTCAATTAAAAATGAATAGTGTGCCTGACAGTCGATGACTGAAACTGTGGCAATATAATTGAGATGTTCCCACTCGGGCAAATCCAATAAATTTATTTTTTCGGCTTGCGTTTCGTCGCCGGGAAACAGCCAGATAAAACCGTTTTGTTCCTTGGCTGGATAGGAGCGAATTTTGCAGTTAGGTAGCTTTTGATTTTCTGCTAAATAATCGACTTCGGCGCATTCTCCCCTTGCATTTAACCGCCATCCGTGGTAAGCGCATTCGATTAAATCGCCTTTAACTTGACCGTGGCTGAGTTTAACTTGTCGGTGCGGACATCTATCTTCTAAAGCGTTGATTTTGCCTGCACTGTCGCGGAAAAGTACGATCGCCCGATTCCAGATTTTTGCAGCTATGGGGTGAGTTTGCACCTCGGTGCTGCGGGCGATTGCATACCACCGCTCCAAATTAATTCCCAACTGGCGGATGTGAGTTTTTTGTCCCCTTGCAGCTACCGATTGTATCGCGTTGTTTTGCATTAGAAATGTTCCCAGATTACGCCCATAAAACAACCCAATTTTACAAAATAACAGCCGGGAAAGCAACGACTGTAAATCTTTTTAAATTGCCGTTCTGACAAATACCTGTCGCTAGCTAAATGTTTCAACCAGCTTGGCGACAGTCTAAATCTTAATAATCTTGAAGCTGTACGAAATCCGTAGGTAGAACAGTCGGGAAGAAAATCTCTCGCTGCACCTACTATGTAGCCTATTGTAGCAGGTCTTTCGATTTCCGATATATTATCTAAAAAGACGATTTTTCCGTGCCGATTTAACAATTGTTTAATTACTGAGAGGGCGGCGGGGAGGTTGGGCAAGTGGTGAAAAGTGGCGGCACTAACTATTAAATCAAATTTGCGCTCTAACGTTAATTGACTGGCATCCATTTGAATGTATTCGATATTGGGGGCTGAGCGTTTTTGACGGGCGATCGCCAGCATTTTTGCTGAAAAATCTACGGCGACTACACGATCGTAATACTGGGCTAATTCAAAAGCAAGAATTCCCGAACCGCATCCAATATCTAATGCTACACCTTTGCTAGTCGATAGGTTTTTAGTAAAGAAATCGTTCTGATTTTGCAAGGTGGCGGCGAAATCGTATTCTGTTGCAAAAGCATCAAACATTACAGGTTTATTGCGAATTGTGCAGTTACTCTTCAGCATCTATTATTGCTTTATACTGATTCAATAATATTTTAACCGCATATTCACCCCGCTCAACGCAGATATTTTTTGGGTTCGCAAGCTCTGCCTTTTCTCCTCAGCGAAACCGCACCCACAAACCGTAACTCATCTTAAAAAAAGAATGCAACTGTAGTAAAGCTCCAAACCCTTATATAATAAGTCATTCCCAATTATTTAATTCTTTAATTTAAAATTTAAAATGGTATGGCTGGGGGCGGATTTCACCGAGAATAGCAGCCGATAATTGACGATTTATAAAACCCGCCCCCCTGCTAACCTTAGATTTTTAACACGCCTTCGGGATTTACCGTCAAGAGCGATCGCCTCTGCAAACCTTCCTGATATAAAATAGCATTAGCGGCCAACAAACCGCTGCTCACTGCCCTTTCCATTAAACCGCAAGGAAACGGCATTTTTACCCAATCTCCCGCAAACAAAAGATTTGGAACAGCGCAGCAAGTTTCTGGTCGTTCTGCATAGCTACCGGGCGGATATCCAGAGAAATTTTTTTGATTTACCAATTCCCGGTGCAGCATATTTGCCTCTTTTAATTCCGGTACAATTTCGTACAATTCTTGCTCAAAAGTCGCCAGCAAAACTTTCTGGTTCGGAAATTCCTTCTCCTTGTAACAATAAGCGTGCAGTTCCACAACACTACCGCCAGTTTTCTGATTCCACTCGATAAACTGATCCTGAATTTTGTGGTAAAGCGTAATGCTGTCAGTCAGTTTGTAGCCGGAAAGCGAACTGAAATTGCTGTGTTCCCAGGGAAATTCGCGATCGAACCAAAAACGGCACACCGCAAACGGATCGGCTATGTTCAAGCTCTCGATCCGCTTCTGCACCTGGGAATTCACCTCACCGCTGGCCAAACTAAACAAATGCTGCATCCCCGGAACATCTGCCGCCAAAACATAGTAATCAGCCTTCAATGTTTCTCCCAAATTTTGCGGCTGCGATTGGTTAACCGCTGCGGCCAACTGTACCTCATCTGCTTTTTCATCGACTACCTTAAATCGAGGCAAATCCCGCTGAGCAGGCCCGCTGACAACTCGCCCTTCGGCATCAAAAACTGCCCCGTGACAAGGACAGTGAAATTGACCGTCGTTCTGTTTCTGAACTGTGCAGCCTTGGTGAGTGCAGCTCAGAGAAATTGCCTCTTTTCCCGACGGTGCGGCGGCAAATACGCTGTCACCAGCGCCGAAATATTCGGTAGAGTTGCTGTCAGTTAACAGCGCGTTTCGCTTCACCAAAAAAGGTATTTTACTCTGCACGTCTCCCGACTGATAACTCAGATAATCAATCTTACCGTTTTCCCAGCGTATCTCACTGACTGCGACATCTGCTAATACTTTGCCACCTTTCCTTTCAATCGCTCTGGCAATAGGCTGCACCAAACTGGTGCCCATATCTTGCCGCGTGCCGTTGAATGCCAAACCCTCGGGATTTCCGAAAAAGTAAAAGTGGAAAAATTGCATTAATTCTCCCGCGCTCAATTCGTCGGGAGCGTTGAGGCTGGACTTGGCAAAAGGCAGAAAATACAAGTCATAAAGCCCGCGCGGAAATTCACCTTTTACCCAGTCGGCAACTGATATATTGTCGAGGCGATCGAAAGTTTTTTGAGTTTGAAAACCGCCGATTTCCCGAAATACTTGCCAGTGAGCGGGTTTTGTCAGATTGATTCCCCACTTGAGCCGATTGGGAGAAGATATCCCCAAGTCAACTATATTCCAGGGAAAAGCTGAATGGTTGGGACGGAAAACTTCGGGTTTGTATTTGCCGTCTCGAAACACAACGGCGTAGGACTCTAAAGATACAAAGTTATCGGTAATTTCTAGTTCTTCAACCACACTTTTGAGGTTGTAGTATTGCGGAAAAAAACCGTGGAAACCGTGTTCCATCATAAAAGTTTCGTTCCCGACTTGTATCGGCCAACTAGCAATTTTGCCGCCGAGTTGGGGCGATTTGTCGAGCAATGTTACGGCGAAACCCCGCTGGGACAGTTCGTAAGCACAGGCGAGCCCGGCCAAGCCTGCCCCTACAACTGCAACGGTTTTGCGCTGATTCAGCATTCGCGGCAAGTCAATAGAATCTTGCACAAAAACGGTGGGCTCTGGCTTGGAAAATCGAGAGTAGCCCAGCAGCCCGCCTGCGGCACCCACTCCGAGGAATTTGAGGGCGGTTCTTCGAGAAACTGGTTGGGATAGCGGTGAATTGGTTGATTGACTCATCAGCGGTACGCGGTAACGGGCTTTAAACACAAATACGCCATAAGGCATATATCATAGACCGAAATCAGGATATGTGAAGAAATACTAAGACACGTTCCCCAGTCCGATCGCGATCGCACCGTGTCAAGTTCGATCGCACACAATCTATAGCAGAAGGAAGAAGGCTTTAGTTATCTAGGAGAGAAGCAAGAATAAAAAAGGAAAAAGCGATCGACCGCATAGCGTAAAATTCTCTAAATAATTAAGTGTTTTTATTGATAACTTAGGGGTGTGGGCGATCTATGCCACACTTATTGGATCGATCGGGAAAAGTGCGATAAATTTTAGAGTTTTTAACCGCAGAGCGATCGCGGGCGTCCCGCCCGTGCCACGCACAAATCTCGAACAAACGGCATTAATTTATGTTGCTCAACTTTTGGCAACCGCCGTTAATGATGCTAAAAAATTAGGAGATTTGCGGGCAAAATTTTATGCCAAAGGCAGTCTGGGCGAATTGTACGAAATAAGCGGAAAGATATCCTAGACAAAACAATTAACCAGTCGAGCTTTAAGTAAGTTGGCGTGAAAAAAACTAACTATTTTAAAATAAGTAAATACAGAGAATATATCTACTGCAATCACTCAATATATGGGCGCTCGATTCAGGATATTCCTCACTCAAGACCAAGACAAAACCCGATTCAACCTGAGAACTGCGGATGTGCCGCAAAAAGTCAAAGACGCCCCTAGAGGTAATGCCTGTTAAATGCACCTGGCTGCTATGTAGAAAACAGGACTTACGTGAAAAAATCCAGTTTTTACCTAAGTCCTGTTTATGCAAAACTTCTGCATAATTTATAAAACTTTACATAAATCGCGAATTTCTTGGCGCGGGGACTCTGTTGGTGCTGGTGTCCACACCCTACGGCAGAGATTTGCGGTTTGTCTTGAATGCTATAATCGTGCCGCGATCGCCAGCACAGTCAAATATTCCCAGTCACATCCCAACTTTTGCCAACTGCTGCCGCCAACTGCGCCCTCAACCGCCCCAAAACCATGCACGACAAATCCCCGCAGCAACGCCAAAAACACACGACTCATAAAAAAATTAAAAAAGCTATTTTTTACTGTTTGACAGCAATATTTTTCTGCTGGAGTACAGCGAACCTCGCTACAATTGCCCAAAACACAGGCCAGGGCGGGCTTAACGGGCAAGAAATGAGAAATTTGCTCGATCGGGGAAACCTCACCGAAGCCGTAACCAGAATCGAACAAAACTGGGAAGAAGACTATCAAAAATACTTTGAACAAGACTTTGCCGCCCGTGCAAAAACCGCCGAAGCAATATCAAAAACTCTATCCCGCCTAGCAGTTCAAACAAAGAAAAAACCAGCTTTAATTTACGCCATCCCGCGCACCGATCAACTAGAATTAATCTTAATATTGCCCGATCGCCCGCCCATTCTCCGCAGCGTCCCGGAAGCCAAACAAGAGACACTGCTCTCAGTAGTCAAAGAATTCAGCAGCGAAATCACCAACCCCGTAAAAATCAACACCACCACCTATCTAGAACCAGCCCAACAACTCTACAAATGGATAATTGCACCCCTAGAAACAGATTTGCAAACAGCAAGAATTGAAACCTTGCTGTTCTGCATCGGCGAAGGTTTGCGAACCGTACCCCTAGCAGCAATGCACGACGGACAGAAATTTCTGATTCAAAAATATAGCCTCGCCCGCATCCCCGCATTCAAATTCACAGACAGCAATTACACCGACCTCAGAAACACCCAAGTCCTAGCAATGGGAGCATCAAATTTTTCAGAAACGGCAAACAAAGAACCGCTGCCGGCAGTGCCGTTAGAATTGGGCGCGATCGCCCGACAGTGGCCCGGCCAATCCTTTCTCAACGAAGATTTCACCATAGTAAACTTGCAATCCCAGCGGCTGCAACAAAAATACGGAATCATCCACCTCGCCACCCACGCCGAATTCCGCCCTGGAACCCCAAATAACTCCTACATTCAATTTTGGGACACGCAACTTAGACTAGATCAAATGAGAGATTTAAAATGGAACAATCCGCCCCTTGAACTATTAGTATTAAGCGCCTGTAGAACCGCCTTGGGAGACAAAGAAGCAGAACTCGGATTTGCCGGTTTAGCGCTGCAATCGGGAGCAAAATCAGCCCTCGCCAGCCTGTGGTACGTCAGCGATGCGGGGACTCTCGCCATGATGACAGAGTTTTACCAGCAGTTAAAAATCAGCAGGCCAAATGACCTTCCAATCATTAAAGCTGAAGCTCTCAGGCAAGCACAAATTGGTGCGATTGAAGGCAAAGTGACGATCGAACGCGGTCAACTGCGAAGTTCCCGAGGCGAAACTCCCTTGCCACCGTCCATCCCCAAACTCGACAGCAAAGATTTATCCCATCCGTATTATTGGGCAGCTTTCAGCATTATCGGCAGTCCTTGGTAAGTCGGCCTCTTGACCGACACAGGTGATAGGCTATAAAAAATAAAGTAATTCAATGCCTGTCGCTGTCGCTCAACAAACCACCACCAACCTGTGACGAATCAAGCGGGAGCCTTCAAGGGGAAAGAAAGATGAAAAAATTAGAATTTTTGCTACAGAAAGAAGGCGATCGCGCCTGGTTGCCCCTAGAAACCTCCGACGTGGAAATTCTAGAAGGCAAATACCGCGTCGTTGCTCGCATTCAGCACCCCAACACCGACATCGAAATTCGCGTTACCCATACTTCCTTCGACGAAGGCGCGCAGCGGAAAGTCCAAAGCCGATCGGCCCGCACCAACCCCGAAGGATTAGTCGTGATCATTCCTTACACCAGGCTCAAGCCCGGACTGTGGGAACTCTCCTGCTTGCCAGATCCCAAATCAACACCAGCAAAACCTTGGCAGTACGGCGTTCAGTTGGAAGTATTGCCCGCAGAATCGGAAACCTCCGAACCCCTACCGCCGATCGACCAAACCGAACCCGCAACTTCCGCCGCAGCACCAAAAATCGCCGCACCAGCCGATCGCGCAGCCCCACAAATCGCCGCACCGGTCGATCGCCCGGCACCAACCCAAATCCCAGCAGCCCTAACAGCACCGCAGCAGGCCAAAATCTACCAATTCCCCACTCCCCCAACCGCCCAACCCAAACCGGGCATCAAACTCGAACTCGTCCTCGATCGAGAAACCTTCGTCACCCAACTCGGTCGCCCCTTAATCATTTCCGGCAAAATCGACATTCCCCAACCCCCCCAAACAACCAGAAAAACAGCAACTCTCATCCCCGAATCCGAAGCGCTAGAACTCAAACAACTCATCGGTTCAGCACAGCTGCAAATTTACCTGCGCGACCCCCAAACCTCACAAATTCTCGCAGAAATCCAGCAGGCGATGCCAGAACAAGTTCCTCCCTGCATCTTTGCCTGCGTCACCTACATTCCAGCCGAGTGCAAAAGCCGCCTAATATTAGGAGAAGCTATTCTCAGCAGCGGCAGCGTTACCCTAGCCACCAAAGCATTCACAATTACAGCCCGTTTAGAGCATCTTCTAGAAGCAATTGAAGACAATTTCATCGAAGAAAAGCATCAAGCCGAACCCTCCCTAACAGCCTCAAAACAGCCTCGGAGCGCCACAAATCTATCCTTTCTCAAGCTAGTAGAAAAATCCTTAGACCCTCCTTCCCCCGCCGAATCTCCAACAAACGAGCCCTTACCCCCTCAACTAAGTTCCCGTCAGACCTCAAGTGTAGGCGGCTTAGAATTGCCAGCATTCGGTAACAAACTGCCTGACAGCAGCCGATCGCAATTGCTTTCGGAAATCTCCAATGCGCCTCGAACTGTCGCAGAGTCGATCGACCCACAAACCAAACCCTCAGACATCCCAACTTCCCCTAAAACAGCGGAAATCGGAGCGATCGACCAAAAACCCGAAAACAGCCCTGAATTAGCAACAACAGCCCCAGAAACTCCGCCAGGACCCACAAAACAGGCATTTCAAACCTTAAACGTCCAAAATAGATTTTGGTCGCGACTGAGTTCCTTAGCCAGCAACGGCGAATCCCCCGAATGGCTGAAAGCAACCGCCCTGTCGCCAACTCCAAAAGCCACCGCCAATAGCAGCGACGAAATTGCCGTTGTGGAAGAAACCAGCCCAACCCAGCAGCAACCCGAAACCAGCGAAACAATTTCCGACCCCAAATCCACTAGCCCGGAAGCCAGAGAATTTGTCGTTTTTGACGAGCCCCCGCAGCCGAAACAAGTTGCTCAAAAAACCGCAACTGTCGCAGCAGAAGTAACTCCGCCAACTCCCTACGTTTTGCCAGAAGACGAGTTAGTACCGATGCCAATTTTGGAATTGCCGCGGGCCGAAATCCTCGCCGGCGGGCCGGTAAAAGTGCAAGTGCAACTGCCGGAATTAATGCCCCGGATTTATGTGAAAGTTTGGGTGTACGATCGGCAAACCTACCTGATTCTCGACGGCCCGCGCTGGATTACCGAATTTAAACCTAACGGGTTAGGAAACGTCCGAGCAAGTGTCGAGTTAGAGATTCCCTACGGCTGCATGGAAGTCGAATTTGAGGCGATCGCCGTCGAAATGCAAACTCAGCGGGAAAGTCATAAAGTAAGCGTTCACCGCCAAGTTTTACCCCCAGCCGGGCCAACTTTGCCCCTCGAAGGTTAACCGCAATTAACATCTCGATTCATCGGCGATCGTCTGTGGTTTTAAAAAGCCTCTTAACCGAACACTATTAGAAAAAGCTGGATTTGGCGGCGAGAAATCTAGGGATATTCCCGGTTTCTCGCCTCGCGCAGGCAAGTCCTAGTCTACTTACCAGTCAACTGCCGAAACTTCTTCTTAAACTTATTCTTATACACGTAGATCGATCGCTGTAAATCCTCAACTTGCAGCGACATCTCGGCCTCCAAACCCGTGCGGTTCCAAACATCCTCCTGACACTTGCGACGGCAAAAATTCATCGGTTCCGAGTAAACTTTCCCATTAGATAAACTTGGCTTCGGCCCGCACCAGTGAATCACAGTCGCCTGAGTGCGATCGCCCCCAGGCCCGCTTGACTCAACCGGAAACTGCTTTCTCAACAAATCCTGGTCAAAATCCGGCACCAACAACTGCATATCCACATTCTGCACCCGCAGTTTGCCCTCTTGAACGGCGCGGAAGACCATCAGGTTAAAAAAGCCCATGTCTCCATACTTAAATATCTCTGGATGTTCATCATTAAAATCCAGAATCTTTCTATACTCCTCTAAGCTGAAAACACCTCGCTTCCCAAAGAATGTGCCTGGACAGACAAAGCGAGAGCGATAGTCTTGCCAACGAAAATCTGGAAAATACTTTTCGACTCCCGGAATGTCAAAGAAATATTCCGTGATATCCGCATCCGAGTAATCCTGACAAGGCTGGTCAATAATAAAGTCGAAGTCTTGAAAATTAGCGAATTTGAGGACATCTCCCCAAATAATTGTATCTGCATCCATCACGAGAAAATTTTGCCACGGACTTTCCCAAAAGGGAATCATATGACTTTTTCCCCAACCAAAGCTTCTTTTTCTCAGAAGTGGCTCAGAGACGCTATCGTGATTAATGACGCGCACTCCGTAAACTTTTTCTAGGGGACTCACGGAAAACGTACCGTCAATCAACAGGCAGATGGGAACATCTCCCAGGAAATATCGGATGCTAGCACAGCAACCCTTTGCAAACAAATAATCTTGGTCACAGCAAGCAATAATAACACCAAAATCTTCCATAAACCCTCACTTTTTTACTAACTTGCCTAGCCACAGCGTTTCCGTTTTTGTTCTGACCGCAGTTGGATTTTCAAGTTTTGTATTTTCGCCAGCTTAGCACTAAATCCCTGCGATCGCCTGTAGACAAAAACATCGGTAAAACCACTAGGAATCTTGGGTATAGTTTGTCTGTGAAACAACTGAGCCCGACTGCGCTTCCGGGTCAAGCAACACCAATTGCAGCCGCACTTTCGGTGCTAACAAATGACTCATTGACAGTATATTTCCTACACTGACTTCCGAGATATCACTGACAACCAGGGGCTTTGGAGTGCGATCGATCCTGCGAGCAATTGCGGGATTTTCCCGGCCCCATTCCTTAGTCCACCAAGTCTCGGCTTGAGAACTAACGGCATTTGACAGAACCCCGCCCTTTAACAGTAAAACCGTGAGAACTTTCCACACTTGCCGTTTCCAGCTTGGCACAGCGCGCTAATTTTAGTCGCTAACAGATATGCAACAGCGATTTGCATCCCCAAATAAGTCGGAAATAGGTAGCGAGCTTTAGTCGATCGGATTCCTCCCAATATAACATCCGGCAGCACCACTGCCAGTGCTGTCGCCGCCATCACCATCACCACAAACAGCCAAACCTGTTTGTTCGTCTCTGAAAACAGAAAATAAACTGCGTAGCCTACGATTGCCACTAAAATTAAAGTAGCTGCCACTAAACCAATAATATATATCGATCTAGCATGATAACTTAGCCCAAAACAAATAAAACGCGACCGATATTTCCGAGCGAATTCTTAACTATAGATAGCCTGGTATTTTCTAGATCTACCCAATATATTGACCCAGCTGCTGCCCTTCTATTCACCAGTAAGATCGCCATTAAAAGCAGAAATATTAGCAACGAAATAGCACTTGCCATTAAGTAACTCACTACCTTTTTATCCAACCTTAAACCTTGAGTTACTACTAGATAAATGCCGTGTCCGAACGCAACTAACAGGCTAAATAAATGAGTGTAAAATTCCAGAATATTTGCTACTGTGTAAATGCTCCAGGTCAGCTTAGTTTCCAGCAGCATTGCTCGCAGCAGAGACGCACAAGAAAGCAAAATCAGCGCCGGCCACAAAATGTAGGGACGGGCTTCTTGAGCGTAAAGTACGTGCAAGGGAGAAACTGCTACCAATCCCACGGCTATCCACGCCACTTCCGGCGGTGCAAACAATTCTCGGCACAGCCAGTACAAGCTAGGAAACGCTAACAAACTTATCCAAACTGAAAAACTTCGGTTCTTCATCACCTAGTATGCTAAAAATATAATTAAAAACCGAATTAAAATAAAAAAATATATAAAATAATGACCTCAAGTCTTGACAGACTTGACTATTGAGGGTGAGCTGTTGTTAGCTAGAATGAAAAGGTAAGTCATTTTAGGGTGGATGGGTAACGATGACCTCAAAGAAGGAAATTAAACTGCTCACAGAGCTTCTGGAATTGTCAGGAGTAAAAGTTGTCTCACGTCATCAGCATAAAGGAATTGGAATCCTTTTACAGGTTGAGCCAGTAACTAAGGAAAGTATCTGTCATCGTTGTGGGGAAAAAAGCCATAAATTACATCAAAACCATCGATATCTAATCAAAGATTTACCATGGGGAGAGTCCCCAGTCTTTTTGGAAATAAATAGACGACAGTTCAAATGTAAGAAATGTAAGAAGCCGTTTAGCGAAAATTTCGATTGGGTCGGGAAAAGAAGGACTTATACCAAAAGACTAGCTAATAAAATATTGCCCGAAGTTTTAGGAAGTGATATAAATAGTGTAGCGAAAAAAGGATTAGTAACAACGGAAGAAATAGAAAGAATGTTAAAAGACGCCTCATTTGAATTATCAAACTTCCAACCTACCGCTTTAAAAAAAATGGGAATTGATGAGATAGCGTTGGTGAAAGGAAAAGGCAATTATTGTGCAGTATTAATAGATTTAGAAAAGTCTGATTTAATTGGAATACTTGAGAAAAGAACGCAGTCGGAAATAAGAAAAAAGTTGCTTTCATGGGGAACAGAGGTCTTAGAGCAGATAGAAGAAGTGAGTATAGATATGTGGAGAGGATACAAAAGCTTAGTTTTAGAATTAATGCCCAATGCTCAAGTTGTCGCCGATAGATTTCATGTAATGGTACAAGTAAATCAAGAGCTAGATTCGCAAAGAAAACAAGAAAAGCGCCAATTAGAAAATTCACTAAAAACGGCTAAGGAGAAGTCGCAAAAACAAAGTTATGCTCATGTTTTAGAGGGATTAAAGAAGAGTAAATATGCCAGTTTAAAGAACGAAGAAAATTTGAATGAAGAACAAACTCAGAAACTAGCTGAACTGAAAGAGGTTTCTCCTAAATTGAAAACTATGCACGAATTAAAAGAAAAAATCCGCCAAATTTTTGAAGAGAAAAATGATTGGTTAGTCGGACTCTTGAAATTGGGGATGTGGTTATCAGAAGCTCAAAAGTATTTCCCGAACAGTCAGAAGACAATTATTAGATGGCTGGATGAAATTATTGCGTACTTCGATCATAGAACAACCAGTGGGGTAGTCGAGGGAATTAATAATAAGCTGAAACTGATTAAACGTTCGGGTTATGGATTCAGAAATTTTGAAAACTTTCAATGCCGATGTTTACTGAATTGGCATTTTAGCTAAAACTTTAGCATATTATATACTGAAGAGCCAAAACTTCTCGTCGCTGCGGGAGAATTACCGAATAGTTTTGCTCAACACTTGACTGTGAGAAAATACAGTGGAGGCAGTTGAGGTTCTTCAATTGCCAAACTTTTAAGAGTATCGCCAAAATTTTTTGTCGCATTGGGGCGCTGATCTTTCATCAAATCTTTGGGCGCTACTAACTGACCGCTGCTTATTTCATGAAGCACTTCTGTTTGCGTGTATCCAGAAATCCGCAGGGAAGTAAATGCTTCATCGTACCAATAATATTTTTTGTCGATGTTGATGAATCGAAAGAACACTCCTAATAGCAATAATACAACTACTAAAAGCCGGATTTTACTTTCATTTCAGTTAGATATGGTGTCTATAAATCTAATAGTATAGATGCTACGCATCAATGTAACATAGTATATATCGAACGGCCAAATCTACAGGTTGTTCGATCGCCCTCCCATAACTTGTGGCATTTACTTGTGTTGTTAGCAAATTAGAACCGTCTTGGATGCGATGCTTTGTTTCATCAACCGGGTTTTTTAACTTTGAGCGATCGCCTAAAACCAAGTATTTGCTTTCCTCAAACCTGGTTGAGGCGTCATGAACGCCAGGAAAATCAATGGATACTTTGGCAGTGGCATAAATAACAGAGGAAAGGTGCTTTGAGAACCAGAAGCGGTGCCAAAAAAAACTGATTGTGAAACGCCAGACAGCGAGGCCGCAAAATTCTAATTTCACCTAATAGACATTCAGTTGGCTGCCACTGCCAGACCCCAAAAAAATTGTTTTAAACTAGCAGGAAATTAAACCCGCCGACGGGCGGTATCAAAAATGGCGATCGCCCTGGCAAGTCCCGACTGCTGGGGGCATCAGAAAATTAAAATTAGTCAAGTCTGAAATTGGACCCGGAAGAGGTAAATTTACCAGCCTCGATCCCTCAGTTCCTCACTCCTGGCGGGAAATAGCCTCTTCCGGGCCGCGAGGTTTAAAGTTAGGTTAAAAAGCTTGACATAAGAGGATCGAAAGCTGTATAAGGGATGCGACAAGCATCCACTATCCTACCTATAACTGTCTGTTAAGTCTGGCGTAACTGAAGACTCTGGGCAGTTGTCAGTTTGAGGCAGATTGTGGTCGCTCCCGTACAAGCAGTTGTCGATCGCCAGCAGAGCAACTCAAACAAATCTGGCGATCGATAGATGAAATTAGCAGGTGATGGTATAATCAACCGTAAGGTAATGTGGGCTTGACCTGAATTGATGCCTGGGCAGTACAAGGGCCCAGCCCCCTACGTTCAAGCAGAAGTAGACACGCCTACTGTGAATCAACAGTTATGGATAGGTTCTATTTTGGCAGTTATTGTCAACAGGCAAGCAACCACAAAAATTAGCAGTTGGGAATTGCTGCTCGTCGAGTTGAATAGAGTGTGTTGAATAGAGTGTGAAGGTGTGAGGAAAATGAACAGAACTTTTTGGAATTTACTGCTAGTATCCCCGGCAATTCTGGGTCTATCATCAGTCGTCAGTGCCGCTGCGATCGCCGCAGAAGCTCCAGCAACCGCTGAAGCCAACCAGCTAGCTACAGCTCAGTCATCTGAGTCAAAAATTGCAGAAATAGTTACAGAAATAGTTGCAGAACCAGTTGCAGAACCAGTTGCAGCAGCCCCTGCGACCCCAGAAAAGCTAGCTTTAAACAGCAGCGCAGAGGCAGCTCAAACCCCGGTCGCCAACTCCGCAGACGCTGAAAAACTGGCCAAAATTGAACCAGACACCAGCGCAGCAGCACTGCAAACAACAGGGAGCGACATCGCTCCAGCAGCCCCAATCGCTCCCGCCAGCACAGCAGCAGCGACTGAACCACTGGCAGCAGCAGACACAGCCGAACCGTCGCCCCAAGCATCAGACTTGGCAGTGGAAAGCAGCCAGACAGAAGTAGCTGGGAAAATTGAAGTGCCAGGAGTCGCCAGCACCCCAGCTACTACCCCAGCTACTATTGAAGTGCCAGCAGTCGCCAGCACCCCAGCTACTACCCCAGCTACTAAGGTAGAAATTGCTCAGACAGCACCGACAGGAATGGGCGGCCCGATCGTCCCTGTTGCTCCCCAAGCACAGCCGACTCAACAGTCGGGAACCATGTCTCAAGTGACATCTGTCTCTCAGCTATCGGACGTGCGGCCGACAGATTGGGCATTCCAAGCCCTGCAATCCCTAGTCGAACGCTACAGTTGTATCGTAGGCTATCCCGACGGCACCTACCGTGGCAACCGCGCTCTGACTCGCTACGAATTTGCAGCCGGCGTCAACGCTTGCTTAGACAAAATAACCCAGCTAATTGGGTCAACAGGTAACTTGGTCACCAGAGACGACTTAGCCATCCTGCAACGCCTGCAAGAAGAATTTGCAGCCGAACTCGCTACCCTGCGCGGACGGGTAGACGGCCTAGAAGCTCGCACCGCAGAACTCGAAGCCAACCAGTTCTCCACCACCACCAAATTGGCTGGAGAAGCCATTTTTCTCGTCAGCGACACCTTCGTCGGAGATGGTATCCGCCTTGAGGACGATGACACAGTCACCAACCTCGGCTATCGGGTGCGGTTGAACTTCAACACCAGCTTCACCGGTCGAGACTTGCTCAGAACCCGCTTGCAAGCTAGAAACATCGCCAACTACGGTACAGCCACTGCCACGGGTACGAACATGGCTCGCCTCGCCATCGACGGCGAAGACGGCACCGAATTCTCCCTCGATCAATTGTGGTATCGCTTTCCAGCAGGCAACGCTACAGTCTGGTTCGGCCCGAGAGGACTGAGGCTCGATGACGTTGCTGAGCTGACTTCTCCCTTTGAAGCTAGTGGCACCGGTGCTCTCTCCAGGTTTGGACGTTACAACCCAGCAGTGTTCCGCGGCCCCGAAGGAGCTGGTGCTGCTGTGAAATACAACTTAGGCCCCCTCAGAGCTACAGTAGCCTATCTTGGTTCCGACGTCGACGCTCCCAATCCAGCCGATGGCAGGGGCATTTTCGCCGGTTCTTTCAGCGCTTTGGGTCAGCTTAACTTAAATCTGGGCAACGCCTTTGACGTTGGTGTTAGCTACAACCGGAAATACAATCGAGCCGGCGATGTTGGCATCATGGGCAATACGGGCAGTTCCTTGGCTAACCGGCCCTTCGGTCAATCACCCACCGCATCAGATAACTTTGGGGTGCAAGTTAACTTCAAACCGAGCACCCGCTTTCAGATTGGCGGTTGGTACGGTTACAGCAAGGCCGAACAACTTCGGGGCGGCGACAATGACGCGACGATCCAGAATGGTGCTATTACTTTGGCCCTGGGAGATTTTGGCCGGCAAGGCAATCTCCTGGGCTTCGTCTTCGGTGTACCGCCAAAAGTTACTGAGAGTGATGTCGCCAGAGACCGCAACACCTCTTATCACTTAGAGGGTTTCTATCGCTTCCAAGTCAATGACTTTATCTCGGTGACACCGGGTGTTTACGTGATTTTGCATCCCGAACACAATAACAGAAACGAGGATATCTGGGTCGGAGTCTTGCGTACTACCTTTAGTTTCTAAGGTTTCCAGACATCTAGTTACAGCTAAAAGCGGCAGGCGACTGCCGCTTTTAGTTATTGGTCATCAGTCGATCGATTTTAGATTTTAGATTTTAGATTTTAGATTGTTAACAGTTAACAGTCATCAGTCATCAGTCAACAGTCAACTGTTCACAAATTATGAATTTTGGCGGCAAATCCCGAATACAGAGGTGTAGCCGTGCAGAAATGTGCTGCCGCCGACGGGGCCGATTTCGCCGTTGCAGAAAAAGCCGCTCAGGGGGATGTTTTTGAGGTATCGGCTGAAGAGTCGGGAGTCAAAGTTTGACTGGCCGTAAAGCCCTTCACCGCGCCCCAGACAAGAGAACATCAAGGCGCCGGCACTAGATGTACCGCTGTACTCGGCGGCCCGCTGATAGCGATCGAGCAGCATTTCTAAGTCTTCTGCGGAGGTGCGCGCGTCCCGCAGGTGAAATTGGATGCGCTGTCCGGGACGGACTCGATCGCCGATCGCAATTGCTCCCACTTTCGGATCTACTCCCAACAGATTGCGGATTAAAAAATCTCCAGGCTCTAATGTCAGCTTGAATTCATCGCTGACTAAGCCTACAAATAACGAGTGCTGGGCTAATTCTCGGTCTTCTTCGCTCAAAGTTTGAACTAACTCTCGCAGGGCCTCTAAGGGCGATCGCTCGATGCCCCCGCTGCCGCTATCGTCGGTTTGTTCTTCGAGTTTCAGCAAAATATTGCGCTCTCCTTCCGTCACCCGATAAGGATGCCCGATCGGCCTGCAGCCTTGAGCTACGATCGTTTCCAAAACTATATTGCCGCTCAAAGCTACCCCAACCGTTCCTTCTCGGTAAAGCTGATAGTCGCAAAACAGCGCTGCGCCCCTGCCCGCACCGTCCCCGCCGGCGAGCCCCCCGACCTTCGCCGCACCCGGATAGGCATAATCTAGCCCTTGCAGCAAATCGTTAATTTTTGCGGAAAAGGGGTCAGCAAAGATGATGAACTGCGGTTCTTCCTGGGCCGGCACGCCCAAGAGATCCACCCAAGTATCCGGGGGACTGTCTAAGTCCGGCAGTTCTTCTGCACCGACGTGAAAAGTTCTGACATTGACTCCCGGCAAGCGCGCCAGACTCAGGCTGACTGCGGGAGAGCCCTCGACTTCTTCGGTGAGGCCGCCCCGGTTCGTGCCGATGACTCCTCCCCCGCCGCAGCCCAGGATCGCCGGCACTGGCAGCAGTTCTCGGAGTAAAGGCATCAGCCGAGAATACTCGCTGGCAAAGGCAGACGAGATAAATATCAGCGCTAAATCGGCCCGGCCTTCGAGGTCGCGATCGGTTTGTTCTACAACTTCTTTGAGGGCTGATTCCAAAGACGGACGGGTTGATAAAGCGCTGACCCATTGCATTTGGTTTTCGGTGTACATCTGGCAAACTTCTCTATAAAACTATCTCTATACATTAGGCTAACCGGAACTGACCGCTGGGGGGACGGTATTCTTGGGCGATCGATTCCCCCTCGATCGCCGTTGTTGTGTTAACATAAGTTAACATGAGAGTCCGATTAATCTTTTAAGTGTTAAATGCCGTGTTCAGCTAAATCTTAAAAGATAAAGCTCAATACAGTTTGACACATCAACCTCGTGTAATGTTTTCATCAAAAGTAAGGTCGGCTTGACCTACATTGATGCCTGTCAACTAGAACCCGCCTACGGGCTAGAGTAAAGCAGGAAGTAGAGACGGCTGCTGCGATCGCAGTTATGGATGGTTTATATCTGGGCTGCTGCAACAGCAGCGCATCTCAAGCTATTATTAGCTGGGGTCGCCAGACCGAAACTGCAAATCCAACCCAAACTAACATCCAAAAAGAAAACCTTTCTTACTTAATCAGGTCAACGACCCAGGTCTAAAGACACGCTAGCTTCTAGCCTAAGACTTAAACCACAGTTGACCAGCCTAAGACTTTAGAGGTCTATGTTTTTTGAGTTGTGACACCAAGCGGATGCGATCGCTAATCTCTTGCTCTGTCGTTAACGGTGAAACATCTTTATTTGGGTTAAGGATGTGCGGTTAGCCGAACAAGCTCACTAAGCATTGACCAAGCTAAAATTACCTAGAAATAGGTCGGGGACAACCATATTCTCCTACACTTTCATACCAACAAGTTTTATGACAACAACACCCGCAGGCAACATCCAAGAAAAAATTGAAGAAGAACTAGAAAGCGCTCGTACCGTCTGTGACGTCAAGGGCGCCACTTCCGGGGAATGCGCGGCGGCGTGGGACGCAGTTGAAGAACTGCAAGCAGAAGCTTCCCACCAAAAGCAAGTCAAACCTAAGAATTCTTTTGAAAAATATTGCGACGACAATCCTGACGCTGCTGAGTGCCGCATCTACGACGAATAAACGAGCCATTTAGCTCAAGGCCTTCCCTCCCGCGCCGAAATCTAACTTTTGGCGCGGGAGAATTTTATTTGAGGGGTTGGGCCTTTAGGTAATGGCGAGATTTGCCCTCTATCCCGATACGGTTCAAATCCGCCAGCTTCCCCCTAGCCCCCGAACCAAGGGAGACAAGAATTTGCTATTGCGCGCGCCTTGGTTCGGGGGATGGGAATGGGAAATCCGAGGAATAAACAGTTTGAACCCAAGCTGATGACCCTCTATCGTGTCTCAAGTACCTTTCAAAGCGCGCCAAGTACCTTAGAAAAGGTAGCAGCAACAGGAACATTAAGACCGTGTTCAGGTTGCTGATTTTTTAGCATTTTTGTAGTAAAATTTGTGACAAATAAGTGAGTATATTTTCCCAAAGATGTTGAGTCTTTTATTGGCAGCCACCGGGCCTTGGTTTCAACCGCTAGTCTGGATGGATTACCGGTTGTCTGTGTTATTAACAATTTCGATCCCGCTGGTAGTGCTGATTTGGGCTGTTTTGGCAAAAGCTGAGGCGATCGTCCGTTTGTCGATTATTTATTGGCGGGTGGCGAGTTTGCTGGCAATTACACTTTACCTGATGATGGCTGCAATGCCTGTGAGCTTTGTGTCGTCGGTGATTGGGAGGGCTTTGATTCCTGCTAGTCTGTGGTTTTGGGAGGATTTAAACGAAGAAATTGCCGATCGACCGCAGTCGTCCCTGAAACTGGCTTTTACAGCTTGGCGGTGGGCGATTACTGTTTACAGCGGTTTGGGCGCTCTAGCTCAACTTCCCTTTTTAAGCTGTGCCTTTAAATCTCAAATTCAGATAATTGACGAACCTTTTTGCCGCGTTTGGTTAGATCCACCTTGGCTGTACAAACAAATGTTTCACGCTACGGCAAACCCTCAATTTTTGGGATTGTTGGGTCTGATAGGTTTAGGAATCTATGTAATTTACTTCTCATACTTTGTGCTAATTCGACTAGGAAAACAGGGGAGATCGGCTACGGGAAATTAATTTGATTTAAAGTTAGTATTTGCATCCTAAATTGCAGCTAAAGTATTCAATATAAAGCTCAAAAATCCCCACTCAAAAAAGCCGGGGCGCATCTACGAAAAAATCAAACTAACAGGGTGGTGGCTGACGTAACCCCGCCCAAAAACGGATACTTGCGAACGACTCCTGTCGTGGAGATATAAAAATTTTAGACTCAGGTACAAACTCCCAAATTCATCTGTGGAGTAAATCTAAAATCTAAAATCTAAAATCTAAAATCGACTGACAGCAATGTTATTGGGAAAGACTGTGATGGATAGCGAACAAGCCTACTTACAGTGCTTAGAAAAGCTGATTTGGGCGCTCGATCGCCTAGAAGCAAAAGTCGAACCAAGTGAACTCGCTCGGATTGCCGAACTGATTGTTCAGCCGATGATGGGACCCTGGCGGTTTTTTCACACTCCCGAACATATTTTTGATGTGGGGGGAGATGAAGACGCGATCGAGGTTTTGGCAGCTTTATTTCACGATACCGTATACGTGCAAGTCGATCGCAGCATTAACTTTAACGTCAGCTACTACATAACTCCTGTTGCAAAAGAGGTTAACAAACAGCTACAAATTCGGGAGAAATCTGAACTTTCTGCGGATGCTATCTTCGAGATGGTAATGCTGGTATTCAATTTTAAACCGGGCGAAGTTCTCAATCCTTTCACCGGACAAAACGAATTTCTCAGCGCTGTGGTAGCAGCAAAAGCTCTAGAACCATTCCTCAAACGCGAGCAATTGCTTCAAATTGCAGGCTGCATTGAAGCAACAATTCCGTTTCGGGCCGCCGAGTCCGGAGTAACGGTAAGCCAGCGCCTTTATGACCGCTTGCAAGCAACAAATAGCCTGTTTAACCTCAGTTTGACTGACGAGCAAATGCGGGAAACGGTCAAAAAAGCTGTGCGAATTTCTAACCGGGACGTGATTAGTTTTGCTCACCATAGTTCAGCCCATTTCTTGGCAAATACCTGGAATTTACTGCCGGAAACCAATCACAATCTCATCTGCTGCGGTTTTTACACGGTTCGCGACTACCGAGTTGCTTTGCTGAAGATGGAAGGTTTTCTGAGTTATCTGAAGCCAGAGATAATTTTCCGTCAGTTTGATGGATATCCAGACGATCGCACCTATGAGCGCTGGGAAACTACTGCTAAGTACAATCTCGAAATTGCGAAGCTTTATTTGGGGTGCAAACTGTCTGCTCTCGCCCTGCTAGAAGCTCTTTCTTCGGGTTTGGGGATCGATGTTTCTCTGGCGATGATGATGGGAGGAATTCCGGAGCAATCTGCTAACTGCGTGCGCCTGGAAAGCTTTTTTCCAGAAATAGAGAAACCTTACGAACTTAAAAGTAATTTAGAAGCGGAAGTATTGAATTTATTAGAAAATGGGCGGGCTAAAAGCATTTCTAATACCGATTTGGAGAACTCGCCACTGACAACGTTTGTTGTGAAAATTGTTGGCTTTGACGAAATGCGCTATCAGTGCGATCGAGCTAAGGAATTTTTTAAAAACAATCTAAACGCCGACGACTTTATTTCCGACTTTAACCCGATAGTTACAGAAATTGTTATTGATTCAATTCTAAAATTGTTTGACAGCCGCAAATCTACTATCTACCGATACTACGATATCACTTCTAAGTTAAAGTCCCAACCCCCTACGACTTTTCCCGATCGCCCTTTTGGCTCAAATGGTTAACTAGCTTTAAATACAGTATTTTTGCATCCTCTATATAAAAAATTGTTACTCAGCTTTTAAAAGAGTCGATAGAGTACACCGTGACAAGATTGATTGACTCTCCAACCTACGTCAATCCGCCTATCCATCCCGGCACTAACAGCCGTACAGGTATGGTGTGGGGTTTCCAGCAAAAATGCTAAAAATTGATAAAAAATGGAAATTGGCTGCTGTTTGCCTTTGACAATTACTTTCTACAAAACGGATTTGATAGCGGGCTGTCACTCATCTGAGCTACCCCAGATAAGTTTCACTATAAAAAGCGACTGTTAAAGCACTTCGCCTCACAGCTACAACTGGGGAATAGCAAGTTCAAACAACTTGCAAACCACTAATCCCCAATCAAACCATGCAAACCACAAATTCAATTTACGCTCAATTACCTATTTGCTCTTCACTGCCAACACTCCAACGAAATAATAGCACCGCTGCCAATAAAAACGTGCGCTATCTCCAACAATCCTTAGTTAAAAACGGATATCCAGTAGCAATTGATGGATTCTTCGGCGCCAAAACCGAACAAGCAGTCATCAAATTTCAAAAGCAAAATAAGATTGCTGTTGATGGCATTGTCGGCCCTCAAACTTGGAATCTATTAGGCGCTTGTGATGCAGGTGAACCCGGATGTTAAATCCAAGTTAACTAATCCTAGGCGCACGGGTAGCAAGAAACTGGGTTTTTTCACAGCAATACTTCCTTTACGCTCCCAGAAACGCTAAAAAACCTGGTGGTTCAGCGAAGCCGAAACCCCGTTTCTGCCAGTCAAGAGTGTATCAAGGACTATTAACATCATTTCCGCACTTCTCTGCTTTCAAACAACTTGCAAACAACCAATGGAGACTCAAACCATGCAAACCACAAACGCAATTCGCACTGAATTACCTTCCTGCCGTTATTTTCCCCTACTCAAACGCAACGATGCGGTAACTCAAAATGAGGATGTTCGCTACCTCCAGCGGCTCTTGAACGCCAGCGGATTTCCTGTAAATACTGATGGAGGATTCGGCGCGAAAACCCAACAAGCAGTCATCAATTTTCAAAAGCAACAACAGATTCTTGCTGATGGCATTGTCGGTTCTAAAACTTGGAATAAATTCGGCGTTTGTACAACTATATTTTAAAGTTTGTGCAACCATCTTTTAAAGAGAGTAGGGCGTGCAGTGCGCGCCCTATTTCTCTGTCGAAGTTTCCACCCCAGACCACCCATCTGGCGCTCCGTACATCCGATACTTGCGAGAGCGTTTGAAATACAGCATTGCTACCCGATCGTCAGGATTGATTTGTAAAATATTCTGAAATACTTTTTGGGCGGCAACAAATTTTTGCTCGTAGTAAAAATTGAGAGCTTCTTGAAAAATCTCCGCAGTTTGCTGCTTGAGTACAATGCTCTGCTCTGTTTCTGTATCGTAAATTTCAAACACTGACACAGCATTTGTCTTTCCTTTCACCGTTACTCGATCGACAAATCTGTACTTATATTTTTCTGGCTCGTCCAGGCGATCGATAATTGCACCGCTAACTAGAATTCCCGAGCCGTAAACCTTAGTCAATCCTTCCAAACGAGAGGCGAGATTCACCGCATCAGCAATCACGGTACTTTCCATTCGTTCTCGCTCGCCAATTGTACCCAACATCAAATTGCCCGCGTGCAAACCGACGCCGATCGCGATCGGACACCAACCATCTTTTTCTCGCTGCTGGTTGTAAATATTCACTTCTTTTTGCATATCAATTGCTGCTCGCACGCCATCAGATGGAGATGTAGGAAACAGTGCCATGACTGCATCCCCAATGTATTTGTCAATAAACCCGTTATTTTTCCTAATTGCAGGGCTAACCCTTCCCAAGTAAGTGTTAATAAATGCAAAATTTTCAGGCGGTGTCATATTTTCGGAAAGCGCCGTAAACGAGCGAATATCCGCAAACAGCACTGTCATATCTCTTTGCTGATTTTCGCCTAATTTTACTTCAATAATACTCGGCTTTTCCAGCAAGCTTAGAAAATCGTGCGGCACAAACCTGCCGTAGGCTGCATTCAGTTTAGCAAGGCGAATTTGCGTGTTAATTCTCGCCAACAATTCCTTTTTGATAAAAGGTTTAGTTACATAATCATTTGCTTCTAAGTTAAAAGCTTCTACCAAGTCGGTAGTTAGATTTTTGGCCGTCAGCATCAGAATCGGCATTTCTAAAGGCGAGTATTTTTTGCGAACTTCTCGACACACTTCATAACCAGTCATCTGTGGCATCATTACATCCAGTAAAATTAAGTCGGGCTTAAATCCTGATTGAATCAGATTTAAAGCTTCTAAGCCGTTGCTCGCTTGAGTGATATCGTAGTTTTCTACAGAAAGACTGTTGATGATGACATGAATATTAATCGGCTCATCATCAACTACCAAAATTTTTAATCTTTCACTTTCTAGCAAGTCGCTATTGTCTGATACCTGAGAATTTATTAGAGATGATTCGCGGGCTAATTCAGGAGTGATTAAATGCCGATATCCCTCGGTTAAATGCGGCTGTCTGCTGCTAAATTCTGGCTGAGTTTCAGATACGGGCAAAGTAAAGGTGAATTGGGAACCTACGCCTACAGTTGAAGATACCCAAATTTTCCCTCCGTGCAATTCCACTAATTGCTTAGCAACCGCTAAACCTAAACCCGTACCGCCGAATTCTCTAGCAGTGGAACCGTCAGCTTGTTCAAAGGATTCAAAAATTCGCTCTAATTTATCTTCGGGGATGCCAACGCCGGTATCGGATACAGTAATTGATAATTGGGAATTAGGCGGTGATTGTTCGTTGCCCGTTACCAATGCTGCTGAAATTTCAACGGTACCGCTTTCGGTAAATTTAATCGCATTGCCGATTAAGTTGTAAAGTATTTGCTCCAAGCGATTCTCGTCGGCTGCTATTGGCGGCAATTCAGGAGCGACTGAGTTAATCAACTGCAAGTTTTTTTTACCTACTAATGGCTGAGATAAGGTGAGGATTACAGAGACTATTTCTCGGATACCAACGGACTTAATTTGGAGTTCTATAGTTTTGTGTTTGAGCTGAGAAAAGTCCAGAATATCGTTAATTAAAGAAGACAATCTTTTTCCAGACGATGAAATCAAAACTAAGTTAAAATTTGTTGATTCTGGTAGTTGTCCGGTAGCACCGTCTATTAAAGATTCTGCAATCCCAATAATGCCGTTGAGGGGAGTGCGGAGTTCGTGGGAAGTATTGGCCAAGAATTCGTCTTTTAGTTGGTCGAGTCGCTGCAATTCGGTATTTTTAGTTTCTAAGGCAGTAAAAGATGCTTGCAGTTGTGCTGCCATGCTGTTAAAAGCAGCGGCAAGTACGCCCAACTCGTCGGAGCGATCGAGCTTGACAGTTTGGTCAAATTGTCCTTCAGACAAAGCGATTGCTGCATTTTTTAATTTTATAAGAGGTTTGATAATCCAGCGAGAAGTGAGAATTCCTAACACACTTGCCATGCCCAAAGCTGCCAGACATAGCAACACTGTAGTTCGGTTGCCCGCATGAATTTGTTCCATAAAGTCGGCTTCGGGAACGACAACGACAATCAGCAAATCTAAACCCTTGTCGTCTTGGAAGGGCAGGACTTTTAAAAATTGCTGCTTCCCGTTTATCTCAAAACTGAGTTGCTGCGATTTGGTAATTTGCTGCAAGTTTTTAAAGTGACTTTCTAAATATTTAGCTGTAGTTTGCGTTACTGTATCGCTGCTTTCTGTCACTTTAAACAGTTCTTTTTTACCGTTTTGGGTGCGGAAAGGTTTTTCGGGTGTGGAAGTTGCCAGCAGCGTGCCGTTTCTTTCGATAATAAAAGTTTGACCTGATTTGCCTATTTTGAGGCTGGTTAAAAATTGACCGATACTGTCGAGACGCAAAGCAGCAATTAATACTCCTTCTAGCTGTTTCTGGCTGTTGTAAACTGGTTGCAGCGCGCTGAGAATCAATGTGGGTTCTAGGAAGGATATATAAACTGAACTCCAAGTTGGTTTGATTGCTAGAGCCGCATAGGCGTAGGAAGGGTGCTGCCGGATGTCGAAATTTTTAACGGAGGCGGCTACTGTAGTGCGATCGCCCGTATCATTAGTATTGTAAGAATAAAAACCAAATTTTGTAGAAGGGCCCGATGCGTTAATCAATAAAGTGCCATTAGACATCTTTTCGCCAGTGCGATATTCTCCATCTTGATTAGCGATCGATGTAAAATTGATATAAGGATATAATTGCACTTGCCGCCACAGATACTTTTCCCAAGCTGACAAGTCTTTCATGTTCACAAAACCCAGTTTCACCGCATCCAGCTTGCTTTGATTGATTTGGTGCGGAGTTTGCAGATAAGTTCTCAAATTTTGCTCGATGCGATTGCTCACCTCCCCCATCAACTGACCGGCAAGGTCATTCACTGCTCTTTGAGAGTTCCTAAATGATAAGTATCCCACAATACCGACCGCTGCAAATACTTGCAAGACAAAGGGAACTATGAGTACAGTTTGCAGCGTTGCTTTTCCTGAAAGTTTTGCCACTAAGTGCTTGAGAGAAAGAGTGGACATAACATTAATTTTGAGTTATAAAGATACAGTTATATCAATTCCGGTGCAACCGGAATGATTGTTGACTGTTGACTGTTGACTGTTGGCTGTTGAAGGAGGGGTCGAAAAACTGAATGGTTGAGTGTTAACTGTTGACCAGAATTTATTATTCCGATGCAACCGCAAACGATATTAATACTCGGAGCGACGATTTACCGCTGGTAAGTATTCTAAACCATTTTGTAATTAAACAAAACTTACGCAAGGAAAATCTGATATCGTTTCTATCATCCTCCATTTTATACCAATTATTAAAAGTCAAAGCGAACCGTAGGGACACGGGAATGCCCTGTCCTACTCCCCGCGCCGGACACGGCCTTGCCGTATCCCTACTTTTCATCCAAAGCTTCTATCCCCGACCATCCTTCTGCAACTCCATACATTCGATTCTTCAGAGAGCGCTGACAGTAAATTGCTGCTAACTTATCTTGAGGATGTGTTTCGCAAATATTCTTGAATATTTTTTGCGCTTTACTAAATTTTTGCTCGCAATAAAACTCCAGACCCATTTTAAATTCAGTAGCAGTTTTCTGTTTTAATTCAATGCTTTGTTTTGTTTCTGCATCATAAATTTCAAACACCGAGACGGCAGATTTTTTGCCTTTTACTGTGAGTCGATCGACAAATGGGTACATATATTTTTCTCGATCGCCCAAACGCTCTAGAATTGAGTCACTAACTAGAATTCCAGCCCCGTAAACAGTTATTTATTAGCTTTGAGTTACAACTTACCAGAGCTGATCTCCAGCAAAAAACTACCATAAATAGCAGCGTATATCCCAAGCAAAACGCTGTTTAATCCAATTTTTACGGAACAACGATAATTAAAACCTAGTCTTTCTATGGCTCATCAAATATCGAACAAGTAGGTTTTCCCTGATTCAAATAGTTTATTTTTTTATAGCAATTATATTATGTAGGCTTACTTCCTGCTATAAAAAACGGTTGAATTAAGAATAAAATCTTGGCTCGCTGTTCCTGAAATCAGCCGCAAAATTAAGCTATATTATAGCAGGTTTCAGGAAAGTGAGATTTGCTATGGCTGACTCTATTGCTCGCCGCTTGGAACAATACACGGTAAAACGATCGCACGAAGTTTTAATCGTCAAGGCCGAAATTGACGGCGAATTCGATGAAATTGCTATTTTTAAAGGCTTTTCTAGCTCTCTGACGCGATCGACCGCTTTCGATCCTGAGGTTCCTGTTTTGCCGGAGGAAGCAAAAATTGTCAGTGTCGATCGGCTGGAGATCCCCTACAACCCAAATAACCCCCGCTATCTTCAGCAGGGGTTATCTTGGGAAACAATGCAATCTCTCTTGTCTGAGGCGGGAGTTTAGCAAAACAGTAGGGATACAACGCGAAGAAAACAGCAGGGACACAACAATGTTGTGTCCCTACAAAAGCCAGCCGTGTTCCTACCCTTAGAGCTAGAGCGTGCCGCCGGCAGCTTGGAAACGAGCTCTCGCGCGTTTGATTGCTTGTTTGGCTTGAATTTGCTCTTGCAAAGTGCCGCTAGTAGCCTTTTCCAAACGAGCTTCTGCTTCGGTATAAGCAGTACGAGCAGCTTCTTTATCAATGGTTTCGCCTTTTTCAGCGCCGTTGACAAGAATAGTAACTTTGTTTTCTTGGATTTCTGCAAAGCCGCCCATCAGAGCAATAGACACCCATTCCTTGCCGGGACGGACACGCATAACTCCGGTATCCAAAGCCGTCAACATTGGAGCGTGACCGCTCAAGATACCCAGTTGGCCTGTGGTGCTCGGCAGAATTACTTCTTCAGCATTAGAATCCCAAACAGTTTTGTCTGGGGCAACTACGCGCACAGTTAATGTCATAAATTGTCAGTTGTCAGTTATCAGTTGTCAGTTATCAGTTATCAGTTGTCAGTTGTCAGTTGTCAGTTGTCAGTTGTCAGTTATCAGTTGCCAGTTGTTACCAATAACCAATAACTAATAACCAATAACTAATAACTACTGACTAATGACTACTGACTACTGACTAATGACTAAAATTACTTGGCGTCAGCTTTCATTTTTTCAGCTTTGGCGATCGCCTCGTTGATATCGCCCACCAAATAGAAAGCTTGTTCCGGTAATTCGTCAAGTTCGCCAGCCAAAATCATCTGGAAGCCCTTAATGGTATCTGCCAGCTTGACGTATTTGCCGGGGGAACCGGTGAACACTTCGGCAACAAAGAACGGTTGAGACAAGAACCGTTCAATTTTGCGAGCGCGAGAAACGGTCAAGCGGTCATCTTCCGACAGCTCGTCCAAACCCAAAATTGCAATAATGTCTTGCAATTCCTTATAGCGTTGCAGAGTTGACTGCACCTGACGAGCAACACCATAGTGTTCTTCGCCGACAACGCTAACTTGCAACATCGTAGACGTAGAATCCAGCGGGTCAACAGCCGGATAAATACCCTTGGAAGCCAAACCGCGAGACAACACAGTTGTAGCGTCCAAGTGAGCAAAAGTCGTAGCCGGTGCGGGGTCAGTCAAGTCATCCGCAGGTACGTACACAGCTTGAACCGAAGTAATCGAACCTTCGGTAGTCGAAGTAATCCGTTCTTGCAAGTCGCCCATATCCGTACCGAGAGTCGGCTGATATCCCACAGCCGAAGGCATCCGACCCAACAGAGCCGATACCTCAGAACCCGCTTGCACGAACCGGAAGATATTGTCAATGAACAGCAGCACGTCTTGCTTGCTGACATCGCGGAAGTATTCGGCCATCGCCAGAGCCGACAGGCCCACGCGCATCCGAGCACCAGGCGGCTCGTTCATTTGACCGTAAACCAAGGCAATTTTTGACTTGCTGCGGTCTTCTTCGTTAATAACCCCCGACTCGATCATTTCTTTGTAGAGGTCATTACCTTCGCGGGTGCGCTCGCCCACACCACCGAACACGGACACGCCGCCGTGAGCCTTGGCGATGTTGTTCACGAGTTCCATCATAATCACGGTTTTGCCGACGCCTGCGCCGCCGAACAAACCGATTTTGCCACCGCGACGGTAGGGGGCCAGCAGGTCGATCACCTTGATCCCGGTTTCAAACACCGAAGGCTTGGTTTCCAGTTCGGTGAAAGCCGGAGGGTTGCGGTGGATGGGCATACTTTCGGAAGTATTGACCGGGCCGAGGTTGTCTACGGGTTCGCCGATGACGTTAAAAATCCGGCCGAGAGTTGGGATGCCGACAGGAACTTGGATCGATTCGCCGGTATCTACTACTTCCATGCCGCGCACCAAGCCGTCGGTGGTACTCATGGAAACTGCACGCACTTGGGTGTCTCCGAGCAGTTGCTGAACTTCGCAGGTAACGGAAACGTCTTGACCTGCTTCGTTTTTGCCGGAAATCGTGAGAGCGTTATAGATTTGGGGCAGTTTGCCGCCTGGGAATTTTACGTCTACAACCGGCCCAATGATTTGGGTGATGTAGCCTACGTTCGTTTTTGTTGCGGTGGATACCATGAATAGTGCCTTTGTTAGGATGCTATTTTTCCGATATTGGAAAAACTCTTAACATTTAGAAATGCTATTCCTCAGAGTACCACTGAACAGACGCACTATTTAGATTTGAATGGGGCTGATTAAGAGTCATTTTTCTGGTTGCTGCCCTCGCTTGTTTTTCCTGCGAGCTGCCGCCAAAGCCCCGATCCCCAGCACAGTCCCGAACACTGTGACTGGTTCGGGGGCTAACTCCGCCGACACGCTGAAGTCTTGGAAATCAGCGTCGTTTCCTTTTTTGGCATCGTCGAAGGAGATTTTTCTGCGCTGAGCCTGTTGGGTCATTGTTTCGGAGGCTAACTCAGTCAACACGGTGAAGTCTTGGAAATCAGCGTCGTTTCCTCCGGCATCGTCGAAGGAGATTTTTATGCCCTGAGCCAGTTGCGCCATTGTGAGCGATGAATATTGCCCAGGGTCATTACCGCCGTTGATGTTGGTAAATGAGTCGGTGGAGTTGTAGTCGAGATTAAAGTCGCCCAATACGGCTTGCTGACAGCCCGCCACCAGACAGTCATTTCTCTGGAACTGGCTGGTGGCGGCCCACCAGTTGGGGCTGTTCATGAAGGTGCTCGACGAGACGTACTGCTCGAATGGTTGGCCCGTACCCGTGTCGCTCCACAACAGCAGGGCATAAATTTGATCCTGCAGAAATGTGACGGTTTGGGTGATGGAGCCGTTTTCGGAGGTGACTGCGTTGCCGAAGGTTCCCTGCCAGTCATTGGCGCCGCCGTTATCTGAGGGTTGAGTCTCGTAAAACAGTCTGGCGATGTTGCTGTAGCCAGTGTTTCCTGAGTCAGCTTGGGCTACCCACAAGCTCGACTGGTAACCGCCGTGAGATTGGTCGAAGGTAAAGTTTATATTGGTATCTCGATCGAACTGGATGCCGCTCGTGCCAAACATGAAAGCTCGGACGGGCGTGCAGATGCTGAGCAAGATTGTGGTTGCCAAGCTGGCGACTGTAAAAGATGTTTTTTTGACTAGCGTTAAGGTAGTCATAACCCTGATTCCTCCAGTATTGTTAGATAGTAAAACGGGAAATCCCATGTTGCCGTGATGCGAATAGACGATCGCGAGCCTGCGATATTTAGGACGATCGTCAAACCTACAGAAGAGACTCCACACCAGTGAATCTACCGACCAGTATCACTTAAATGTGTTTAGGAATAAATGAGTGCTTCTTCTAAGAGTTTTCACTGACACCAGATTGCCATAGTTTAATCTGTAACAGCAAGATTTTCATCCTGCCTCGACTTCCAACCTACTACATTTACTTCGTTCCGGTAACCGTCTAAAGTTGAGTGCAAGACGTGCCAATATTGGCTTTCATCAAAAATACATAAAAATTTTACTCCTGTTTTGTAAAGTTTTGGTAAAGATCGTCTAAAACTTATAAAGTTTCTGAGAGGAATTCGGCTGTTCGGTCTTATGCTCCTCAAAGCGGTCTGCAAGCTGCTCGCTTTGAGGAGCATAAGAGTGCAGGGGGCGCAAGTAGAGATTTGAGCGAGTTTTTTGCCACTGGAAGCAAGCGGGAGGACAGGCGATCGATACTTACGTAATTTTGACTAATATTCCCAGTTTTTTAAACCCCTAACCCTCGCGTTCCGCCTCAGATTTCGCCAAAATTACCGCACGCATAAACCCGGTTTCTTAAGGTAATTGCTTCATGGAAGCAGTGAAAGTGGAAACAAGAAACCAAGTTTCATTGCTCGCCCCGCGCCTGAATACATTACGTACACAGCATTACCGTGTCGCAACCCGATATCTGTACTTCACGTAACTGAAAACCCCTAAGTAGGTGGTTACAAATAAACATTACGTGGGGAGGGCTGGTGAGAACATTTCTTTACCCGCTGGTATCTCGCGATCCTCACGCTTTCCCCCCTAAAAGATACTATCGTTTTTTGCCTTTACCTACTTATAAACTCATACATTTACTTCAGATTTACCTCCAAATTATTCAGTAATAAAAAACAGAGCTATTCTATTGACATGAGGAGTTTGTAGAAGTAAAAATAGGATAGATAAATACGATCGCACTTTAAGCACAATTTTTAAACACAATGACAGCCAACAGACTACATTTGCTCGGATGGTTATTCATTGTTGGCTGGCTGAGTGCAGCGGCGGGTTCGGCAAAGGCGCAACCCATCACCCCCGCACCAGACGGCACTAACACAGTTGTTACTCCTAGCGGCAACCGCTACGACATTTCCGGGGGGTCCTTCAGCGGAGATCGGGCTAATCTTTTTCACAGTTTTACTCAGTTTAGCCTCAACGAAGGTCAAACGGCTAACTTTCTGACAAATCCCAGTATTCTAAATATTTTGGGGCGGATTACTGGGGGTAATCCTTCTTTAATAAATGGCTTAATTCAAGTTACGGGCGGCAATTCCAATTTATTTTTGATGAATCCTGCCGGCATGATTTTCGGGCCGAATGCCAGTCTGAACGTGCCTGGATCTTTTAATGCTACTACGGCGACAGGGATTGGTTTTGGGAACAATCAGTGGTTTAGTGCGATCGGCAATAACAATTGGGCAAGTTTCATCGGGACGCCGAACAGTTTTGCGTTTACAACTTTGCAAGGGGGAAGCATTGTTAATGCAGGCAATTTGACGGTGACACCAGGTCAAAGTCTAACTTTGGTCGGAGGTACGGTTGTCAATAGTGGTCAGCTAAGTGCCCCTAGCGGCAATATTCTCATCAGCGCCGTACCCGGTAACAATTTGTTGCGCATCAGTCAAGCTGGAAATTTATTGAGTTTGGATATTCAGCCGACTGCAACTCAAAGCTCGCTGCCGAACAATTGGACGCAGCCAGTGTTATCTTTGCCGGAGTTGCTGACTGGAAAAGGTGTGGCACAGGCAACCGGTTTGACGGTAAATCCCAATGGCGAAGTTGTGTTGACGGGGAATGTTGCTGTGCCGGTAACTGCGGGAACGGCGATCGCATCCGGCACTCTCAATGTCTCTGGCAACACTGGCGGTACTGTAAATATTTTAGGCGACAAAGTAGGAGTTATTGCGGGCAATATCGATGCTTCTGGGATTAACGGCGGCGGTAATGTACTGATTGGCGGAGATTATCAGGGTTTGGGTACGGTGCCCAATGCTTTGCGGACTTTTGTTAGCAGCGACTCGACAATTAATGCTGATGCTGTTAGTAATGAGAATGGCGGGCGAGTTATAGTTTGGGCTGAGGAAACTACTCGCTTTAATGGCAATATTACGGCGAGAGGTGGCTTTTTTTCTGGGAATGGCGGCTTTGTGGAAGTGTCGGGAAAGCAATCGCTGGATTTTCAAGGATTAGTTGATTTGCGATCGAGCTTTGGGATTGCTGGCACTTTATTGTTAGATCCTACGGATATCACTATTAGCGCAGGTGCGGATGCAGACGGCACTTTAGCAGGGGGAGCATTTACGCCCTCTGCTGCTACTTCTACAATTAATAATGGGACGCTGCAAACACAGCTAGGTTTGGGAAATGTGACTATTTCCACTGCGTCGGGTTTTCCGAGCCAAGGCGATATTACAGTCAGCGCTCCCGTTGGTTGGAATAATAGTAATTCTCTGACGCTGAATGCTAATAATAATATTACGGTTAATGAACCTATTACTAATAATGGAAATGGCGCGATCGCATTAAATGCTGGTAATGCAATATCAGTCAATACCGACCTTTATACTACGGGCGGAAATATTAGCCTCACCAGTACCAATGATATCAACATCGCTGCGGGCAAGGGCAATCTGAATGCCCAAAGCTTATTTGGAAATGGAGGATCGATCGCCCTCTCAACGGTTGGCGGCGGTAACATTACCACTGGTAATCTAAATTCCTTCTCTGATGCAGGTACGGGAGGGAATATCAACCTCTCTATTACTGGAGGAACAGGTGCGATCGACACAACTGCTGGAATTCTCAATTCCTATTCCCAGGCTGGAAATGGAGGAGCGATCGCCATCTCAACGGCTGGCGGTAACATTACCACTGGTCTTCTGAATTCCTACTCCTCTGATGGAGGTGGAGGGAATATCAACCTCTCTATTACTGCAGGAACAGGTGCGATCGACACAACTGCTGGAAATCTCCTTTCCTTTTCTCAGCTAAGAGGAAATGGAGGAGCGATCGCCATCTCAACGGCTGGCGGTAACATTACCACTGGTATTCTGAATGCCTTCTCCTCTGATGCAGGTGGAGGGAATATCAACCTCAGAGTTACTGGAGGAACAGGTGCGATCGACACAATTGCTGGAGAGGTCATTTCCTATTCTCAGGCTGGAAATGGAGGATCGATCACCCTCTCAACGGCTGGCGGTAACATTACCACTGGCGATCTGAGTTCCTTCTCCTCTGATGCAGGTACGTCCGGGAATATCAACCTCTTTATTACTGGAGGAACAGGTGCGATCGACACAACTGCTGGAATTCTCAATTCCTATTCCCAGCGAGGAAATGGAGGAGCGATCACCCTCTCAACTGTTGGCGGTAACATTACCACTGGTACTCTGGACTCGCATTCAGTAGATGGAGGTACGGGAGGGAACTTCACCCTCAACTCTGGTACAGGAAATATTATTCTTAGCGGTAATATAAAGACCTCAAAGGACGCCGCCGGTAGCGGTGGCAATATTACCTTCGAATCACCAGTTGTCCTTAGTAAACCAACTATTACCCTAACAACATCAGGAACTCCCAGTAGTGGCAATGTCACCTTTAATAGGGATCTCGATGGCACTACAGCAAACAATGAAAGTTTATTGGTGAATGCCGGTGCCGGTAATATTACATTTAATGGTGCAGTTGGCAATACCAAGGCATTAGGAAATATTACTGCTAACTCTACAGGAATAACCGCATTTAATCAAAC
>NZ_JAUBQD010000041.1:12325-12910 GCF_036701085.1 Microcoleus sp. Pol7_A1 | reverse complement strand
AATGGTGCAGTTGGCAATACCAAGGCATTAGGAAATATTACTGCTAACTCTACAGGAATAACCGCATTTAATCAAACAGTCGATGGCGTGAGTTTGACTACAGATCCAGGCGGCACAACTGAACTAAAAGGCAATGTCGCTACAATCGGCAGTCAAACTTATGGAGATGCTGTCACAATTGCCAACAATCCGATTCTCTCCGGCAGCGACATTACTTTCAGTAATACTGTAGACGGCAGCAGCGATTTGACGGCGAAGGCGATTAGCGGTAATGTGACATTTAATGGTGCAGTTGGTGCTGCAAGTACGATCGGCAATTTAACAGCTAACTCTACAGGCACAACTGCATTTAATCAAACAGTCAATGCTGCGAGTTTGACTACAGATATTGGCGGCACAACTCAACTTAATGGCAATGTGACAACCACTGGCGCTCAAACCTACGGAGATGCAGTGACAATTGCCAACAATCCGATTCTCTCCGGCAGCGACATTACTTTCAATAATACAGTTAACGGCAGCAGCGATTTGACGGCGAAGGCGGTTAGCGGTAATGTGACATTTAATGGTGCAGTGGGTGCTGCA
>NZ_JAUBQD010000041.1:0-12225 GCF_036701085.1 Microcoleus sp. Pol7_A1 | reverse complement strand
AGTGCGATCGGCAATTTAACAGCTAACTCTACAGGCACAACTGCATTTAATCAAACAGTCAATGCCGCGAGTTTGACTACAGATGCTGGCGGCAAAACTGAACTAAATGGCAATGTGACAACCACTGGCGCTCAAACCTACGGAGATGCAGTGACAATTGCCAACAATCCGATTCTTTCAGGTGACAGCATTACTTTAGACAATACTGTAGATGGTACCAGCGATTTGAGCGATTTGACTGTGAAGGCGGTTAGCGGTAATGTGACATTCAACGGTGCAGTTGGTGCTGCAAGTGCGATCGGCAATTTAACAGCTAACTCTACAGGCACAACTGCATTTAATCAAACAGTCAATGCCGCGAGTTTGACCACAGATGTTGGCGGCACAACTCAAGTGAAGGGAAATGTCACTACAACTGGCGCTCAAACCTACGGAGATGCAGTGACAATTGCCAACAATCCGATTCTTTCAGGTGACAGCATTACTTTCAATAATACTGTAGACGGCACCAGCGATTTGACTGTGAAGGCGGCTAGCGGTAATATTACATTCACAAGTGCGATCGGCGAAACAACTCCTCTCACTAATTTAACTGCCAACAGCAAGATATCTTTAGGCGGCAATGTCACTACAACCGGCAGTCAAACTTATGCAGATGCTGTCACTGTTGCCAAAAACTTGGTTCTTTCAGGCAGCGACATTACTTTCAACAAGACAGTTGACGTAGCTGGCAATCTCGGTATTTCTGCTGACAATGTTAATCTCAAAGGAACTGTAACAACCACCAATGACGGCACGCTCACAATTGCCAATAAGGTAAATCTGAATATTGAGAAAAACCTGAATTTAGACGGTGCATTTATTCAAAAGGGCGGGGGCAATGTTGCGGTTAGCGGAAATATTGCCACAACTAATGATAACATTAGTTTTAGCGACCCGGTGACATTAAAAGCTCCTGTAAATTTTACACTCGGAGATGCAACTATTGCTTTCGGTTCTAGTTTATCAGCAGGTAGTAACCCGCTGACTTTAACGGCAGGTGAAATTGATTTTTCTGGGAATGTTTCGGGTAGTGGCCCGCTAACGCTGCAACCCGCAACAGCCGGACAAAATATTGTTGTTGGCGGAACTGATAACAATACTAGCGCTTTAGATTTGACTGCATCGGAAATTAATTTGATTCAAAATGGATTTAGCTCGATCGCGATCGGGCGATCGGATAGCAGCGCCAATATTAGTATTCCCTCTAATCTCACATTTTTAGACCCAGTAAATATTCAAACGGGAACTGGTACGATCGCAGTTAATGGAACTATAACCGGACTAGACAACAGCAGTGTTGATCTCCAAGGTTCAACAATTAATTTGAACTATGGCATCAATACAACTAACAATATAGATTTGACTGGCAACGTTCAACTGGGAAACCAGGTCGATCTCAAAAGCAGCGTTGGTAGCATTAATATAAAAGGGGCGCTCGACGGCAATCATTTGTTGGGCTTAGATGCCGCGAATGGTAATGTGTTGGTGCAAGGAAATATCGGAGAAACAACACCATTATCTGTTTTGAACGTTACTGCATCGAATGCGGAATTTATTGGAAATGTTAAAAGCAATTCTGGTTTTAATGTTACGGCTTTCACTACTAAATTAGGCGGGAATGTTACGACTAATAACGGCAACATTAATATTAGCAATGCTCTGGTTTTGACAAAGGATGCGGTATTTAGTACCGCAGGGGGAAATATTGCTTTGGGTGCGATCGACAGTATTGATGGAACCCGCAACTTAACACTAGCCTCCGGTAGCGGCAGCATCACTTTCAACGGTGCGGTGGGGGCCACCAGCAAGTTAGGAAATCTTGCGATCGACAATGCTGGCAATGTGACAGGAAACTCAACAATTAACGCGCAACAATTGACAGCACCAAACACGGAAAAAGTCAATTTATCGGGAGATGTCACCGCAGGCAAAGTCGATATTACTGCCAAGGGCGACATAAGCGTTAAAAATATTACTACTAATGGCGGAGAAATTCTATTTACAAGCGGTAACAATTTCACAGCAGGCAATTTGAATACATCGGCAAACAGTGGCGGTAACATAACTGTTAAGGCGATAACTTCAATTACGGCGGGACAAATTAACTCTAGCGGTATAGTCGGAAATGCCGGCAATGTGTTCTTAGATCCGATCGGCGATATTCAAGTAGAGTTTATCAATGCCCAAGGCGGCACTGGCGGCACCGGCGGCGATGTCACAGCAATAACAGGCAATTTTTTCCGGGCTACGGGTGCTTTTTCAACACCTTTTTCGCCGACGGGATTTGCTAGCATTTCTACTGCTGGCGGCACAGGTAGCGGAAATATCGCAATTACACACGCTGGGGGAGATGGAGGGACGCCGATTCAACCGTTTGTGGTGGGGGATGCTGGTAGCAACGGTACGGCGGGTGCAATTACAACAGGACAATCTACCATTACATCGCAGTCGTTTCCGCGTTCTAATAGTGTTGGTAATATTGCGTTTTCGACTGATGACGGCATTGATCCGACGCCAACGCCAACTCCGACTCCAGTAGTAACTCCGACTCCGACGCCAACGCCAACTCCGACTCCAGTAGTAACTCCGACTCCGACTCCGAGTGTCACTCCGACTCCAGTAGTAACTCCGACTCCGACTCCGAGTATCACTCCGACTCCGCTGGTAACTCCGACTCCGACTTCGAGTGAAACTCCCACTCCATTAGTCACTCCGACTCCGACTCCGAGTATCACTCCGACTCCATTAGTCACTCCGACTCCGACTCCGAGTATCACTCCGACTCCGCTGGTAACTCCGACTCCGACTCCAAGTGAAACTCCCACTCCGATCGCCACGCAGCCAATAGAGTTAGTATCAGAATTAACTGCGATCGCTCCTACGGAAATACAAGAGCCCGCACCTGTGACAGCAGCAGCATCCCCCACAGCCGGCGATACACCCACACCGCAAGGAGAATCCTCAACCGTTGATTCAGAAGACTTTCAACGCCGCAAAATTCCACCGGTAGACAATCCCGATGCAGCAGCCGATCGAGTTTTAACTATCGATCCAAGTATCACCAGTAAATTACCCAGCGACTTAGTACCACCCTCACCAGCATCAAAACAACCGCAAACAGTCAACCCTACTTCTAATTTAGTTCTGGGATATGTTCCGTCTCCCGATCGACTTTTTGAAGGTAACGACATACAGGAAACACTCTGGGGAATAGAAGAAATCAGGAATCAAGAATTTGGAGAATACCTGGGGGTAAAAGCCAACCTCCCAGACCAAAAAATCATGATTGCGACCTTCCAACAAACTTTAAAAAATATCGAACAGCAAACCGGCAAGCGGTCTGGTATTATCTACATAGTCTCGCGAGAAGATCGACTGGAACTAATTTTAGTTCCTCCCGTGGGGCGGCCGATTCACTACAGCGTTCCCGAAGCCAACAGAGCAGCTCTTTTCCCCACAGTCAAGGAGTTCCGCGATGAAATCACAAATCCCGCAAAACGCGCTACTAGCACTTATCTAGCCGCCGCCCAGCAACTATATAAATGGGCGATCGCACCCCTAGAAAAAGACTTACAAAACTTAGGAATTCAGACTTTATTACTGTCAGTCGATCCGGGATTGCGGAGCCTGCCCTTTGCCGCTTTGCACGACGGTAAAGGCTTCTTGATTGAAAAATACAGTTTTAGTCTAATTCCGAGTTTCAGCTTGACTAATAGCGATTATAGAGCAGTTAGAGACGCCACAGTGCTAGCAATGGGGCGGTCAGAATTTGTTGACCAACAGCCCTTGCCCAGTGTGCCGATCGAATTGCAGGCGATTTCGGCTCAGTGGCACGGGCCATCTTTCCTCAATTCCACTTTTACTATAGATAATCTCAACTCGGAACACGCCAAGGGAGGATTTCGGATCGTTCACCTAGCAACTCACGCTGAATTCAAACCGGGAAAACCGAGCAATTCATACATTCAACTGTGGAATTCTCAATTGAAGCTCGATCGCATGGAGAGTTTAAATTGGCGCAATCCGCAGGTAGACTTGTTAGTATTAAGTGCTTGTAGAACTGCTTTGGGCGATGGGGAAGCAGAGTTAGGTTTTGGAGGTTTAGCAGTAAAATCCGGCGCAAAATCTGCTTTAGGGAGTTTGTGGTATGTTGACGATGGAGCCACTTTGGGGCTGATGAGCGAATTTTACCACCAGTTGCGAGGAGCCACAACTAAGGCAGAAACTCTGCAACTTGCTCAACAGGCGATGATTGCTCGTAAAGTTCGGAGCGAAAACGGGCAGTTAGTGACAACAGCGGGGAACTTGAATTTACCGACTAACATACAACAACAAAACCAAGATTTTTCTCATCCTTATTACTGGAGCAGTTTCACTCTAATCGGAAGTCCTTGGTAAGCTGCCATTTTTATTTTTCACTCTTCGCTTCTTAGGGACGAAAGTTTCTGTTTCTACAGTAGGGGCAATGCCCGCTTGAGGCGGTTGCGGGGGTTCCCCCCTGAATATCCCCAATTTCAACCGCCGATCGCTCCAGGGGGTTTGCAACTCTATTTCTGCTTCATCACCACCAAAGTAATATCATCAAAAACCTTCGGATCGCCAATATTCTGCCGCACATCATCTATCACAGATTACCTAATGGCAATAGCAGGTAAGTCTACTTACCTGCTATTTTATAACAAGAAAAACAAGAGTTTTCCGCTCTTTATTGCTGGACTATTTTCACGGTGAGAGTTTTTTTGTAACTCCCATATTTTAAGTAGCAAATCTGTTCCTTCAACAATCATCTCTAACCCGCAGATGCTCTATCTAGGATCTAGGGCTGTTTTGTCTCGGATTTGGTGCTGCTGTTCCGTAATTGACTCGACAGCCGATATTGAACAAACTCGAACTGCACTCAAGAGGGACAATCTGCTGGTCGAGGAGGGCGCTGCAACTGACATACTCGTCGTTATTAGTATCTCTTACCATACATTCGATCGCGTTAGCTCCCGATCGCGCCGACCAACTCTTCATACCTATCACTGCAATCATATGCTGCCAGTAGAATGCAAATAGCGACACTGCAAACAGTACAGCAACTCCTAATCCTACTTTCAATTTCCAACTATTTAGGACGTTTCCCAAACTATTTTTCACGTTTTCCACCCCAGAAATTGAGCTTTCGGTAGTTGTTTCTGGAGTTGGCAAGTTTGTTTGTGTTTGTTCTGCTGGTATTTCAGACATAATGTATCTCCTCTGATTGCTAGGACTTGGCTAATCTGGCAGTTGCGATCGCTATTGCAAACTTTATCAAATTTTAGCAAACCTAGCCTGTACCGACAACCGATCCCCGCGCCACCGCTAGCCAAGTAGGTATATTGACGAAGTGCGATCGCAATTTCTATTCCTTTTGAGGTATTGCGTAATTCGCGATCGGCTATTTTGCACCTAGGGTAATAGAATTGTTGGGGATTTTCTTTGAAAACGGCTGAAATGAATCAGCGCTTTTTTTGCGAACAGCAGAGAGCGCAGAGGGCGCACAGAAAAAGAAAAGAGAGAGATATTGATTTTCACCAATCATTTATGGTGTCGATAGCAGTTCTAATAACTCAGCTTCCGAAAGTAGTTTAATCCCCAAAGATTGAGCCTTTTCCAACTTAGAACCCGCATCTTCTCCCACAACCACATAATCTGTTTTAGCACTCACAGAACTTGTGACTTTACCTCCTGCTTTTTGAATCAAATCTTTAGCTTCATCTCGTTTCAAAGTGGGCAAAGTTCCCGTCAGCACAAAAGTTTTGCCTGCAAGTTGTAAATTTGTGCTGGCTAAATTTTGATTTTTCACTTCTGACTGCAATTGCAAGCCCGCAGCAATTAACCGTTCAATCAAACTTTGATTTGCCGGCACTTGAAACCACTGATAAACAGATTGAGCAATTTCTGGCCCAATACCGTAAACGCCTTCAATAGCTGCGGCTGATGCAGAGGCCAAATCTGTCACATTGGTAAATCTTTCTGTCAGCAATTGAGCATTGACGCTGCCGACGTGGCGAATTCCTAAAGCATACAATACCCGCGACCAAGGTTGAGTTTTGGAATTGGCGATCGCACTTACTAACTTTTCTGCTAACTTCTTACCCATGCGTTCCAAACTCATCAATCTTTCCGCAGTCAAATCGTACAAATCCGCTGCAGAATGCAGCAGATTGCTATCAACCATCTGCTGCACCAACTTTTCCCCAACACCGTTAATATCCAGAGCATCTCGGCTGCAAAAATGTATCAGCGAACCCCTCAAAATCGCCGGACAAGATGTATTGATGCAGCGAGTAACGGCCTCCCCCTTTTCCCGAACCACAGGCTGTCGGCATTCGGGACAGCAACTAGGTATTTGGAAAAGTTGAGCATTTTGGGGGCGAAGTTCCGGTAAAACTCGCACAACTTCTGGTATAATTTCCCCAGCTTTTCTGACAATTACAGTATCGCCAATGTGGAGGTTCAGATCCGAAAGTCGATCGCTGTTGTGGAGAGAAGCCCGCGAAACCGTCGTTCCAGCCAACTGCACCGGCTTGAGTTCCGCTACAGGAGTCAGAGCCCCGGTTCTCCCTACTTGTACGGTGACAGCTTCTACTATTGTAGGCACTTCGGCTGCGGGATACTTCAGTGCGATCGCCCAGCGCGGAAACCTCTGAGTAAAACCCAATTGTCGTTGCAGCAAAACCGAATTAATCTTAACAACAACCCCATCCGTCATGTAAGGCAAATTTCGCCGTTCAGTATCCCAATATTCGTAATACTCCCGAACCTCATCCAAAGAATAGCAAATTTTGCGATTGGGATTCACCTTAAACCCCATTCTTCGCAACAATTCCAACGAATCCCACTGCGTGTTCTCCTCGTTACCCTCATCTAAATGCAGAGTATAAGCAAAGAAATCCAACCTGCGCTTATCCACAATTTTAGAATCCAACTGCCGCAGCGTACCCGCCGCAGCATTGCGAGGATTAGCAAACAATTGTTCCCCTGCTTTTTCCCGTTCGCGATTAATTTCTTCAAACACAGCTAAAGACAAAAAAGCCTCTCCCCGCACTTCCACAAAAGGCGGCGGATTATCTAAATTGAGCTTTAAAGGAATCGAACGAATAGTTTTGACATTTTGAGTAATTTCCTCTCCCGCAATGCCGTCTCCGCGCGTCGCACCGCGAACTAAAACCCCATTTTCATAGGTTAACGCTAAAGCAGAACCGTCAATTTTTAACTCGCAAACGTAGGAAACCCCCCCCAACCCCCCCTTAGCAAGGGGGGGAGTAGTTTCCCTGTTTTTCTTATTGCTAAGCCCCGGTGCATTTCCCTCTTGTCCCCCCCCTTGATAAGGGGGGGTTAGGGGGGGTGCATTTCCCTCTTGACCGGGAGTTAGGGATGGTGCTACCCTTTGCCAACGTTCCTGCCATTTAGCAAATTCCTCAAAATTAAAAGCATTTTCCAAACTGTAGAGAGGAATATTGTGCTTGACACTAAAAAATTGAGTAGCAGGCTGTTCTCCCACCCGCTGAGTCGGACTTTCCGCAGTAATTAATTCCGGATAATCTGATTCTAAGTCTTGCAACTGGCGATAAAGTCGATCGTACACCTCATCTGGCATAATCGGTGCATCTAGAACATAATAAGCATAGCTAGCTTCCTGTAGCTGCTGCCTCAACTGTTGAATTTGCTGCTGAATTTCGGGTTGCATATTAATATTTTGAAAGTGTATATTTTTTAACCGCAGACCATAACACAAACACAGATAATAGAGATTTTACCCCGATCTGCATCGATCTGCGGTTGTTGTTTGGACATTTAAGATCGATTAACGATCCCAATCTTCAACTTCATAAAGGAAACGAGTTCCCCCCATCAGCTTGCGATTTGCCGATGTACTTTGCACAAAAACCGCATACTTTTCTAGATTGCTCGGTTTGATGCGAACTGTCTCGCCCATTGGCAAACCCAACATTTCTCGCGCCGCTTCTCCTTCAAACAAATCCCCTGTCGAACGATCCATCAGCACAATTTCTTTCTTACCTTGGATAGTTTCGGTTTTAGTAAATTCATAAAACCCGCGCCCGGTTTTAAAAGTCAAACCATTCTCCAGAACAAAAGCTTTAATTGAAATCTCGCTGTCAACGTCTAGAATCTGAAATCTCCCCGGTTTGACGGCTCGCAATTCTGCTGATTCGTAAACAGCAACGCCTTCCCGCTTGAGCATGGTATCAAACATCTTGTTTAATCCGCGACTCATGCGACCTTCACTGACAACTTCTTGTTCGTAAGCTTGTAGTTGTTCGTTAGATGACTGTTGGTAACAAACGGCTAAAAAGAAATCTGTGATGTATGAAAATTGGTCAAGATTGAGGTGAAAACCGCCCGACTTTTCGGCTATTTCTTTGTAAAATAAAGTGGCGTGGTTACGGTTGAGAGCTTGGATGCCGTAAACGGTAATTCCCATCTGTGCTAACTTATCTACTTCCTGACGCCAGTTAAGTTTTTGAGGAGTTTGAGCGGGTGCGTGCGGGATGTCGTCGCCAATTAGTACCAATGTTTTGGAATTAGTTGGAGTCCAAGAAAGTGACTGAGCTTCGTGCAACACTAATTCATAACATTCTGGAGCATCGCCACCGCCAGTTGGCTCTACATTTTCCACAAAATTGCAAATCGTGCCGACATCGCCTGACAAATCGAGGTGTTTAGTTACGTAAGTGCTGTCAGCGTCGCAATAGTCGCCGTGAGCAATAATGCCAATGCGAATGCCAGGAATTTCATCGAGCAGTCTCGTTACCGTCTCTTTAATTTTCCGGCGAACTTGCGTCAAGCAAGGGTACATACTGCCAGTTGTATCAAAGCTAAAAACGACTTCAATATTGTTGGTTGCCATGACCTAACTCTCCTTAACAAACACCGATTTCTTAACTCTATTATAGCTCCCAAAAAGACGAGTCAGCAATTAGGTTTAAAAAAAATATCCTAATTCTGGCTCGCTTGATTTACTTCAGCATAAGGCTGGTTAAATCATCACAGATTCAAGTCGGGAAACTCGGTAAATTTCTTGTTTTCCCCGGACATGGCAGCTTGAAGATTCTCACCATCTTTTTCGCTGTTTAAATTGCCATTAGCGCGGGATTTGATAAATTCTTGAGCGTTCGGCTTGGTGAAAGCGAGCGGTTCAGCGTGTTCTACCTGAAATACGTTGGCGTAGAGGTTGGCAATAATCTGTTTGCCTCCCTGGGTCAATTCCAAGTAGTTCAAAGCTGCTGGAATGTATGGAAAAACACCATTCCAATAAAACTTGGCGTAATTTTGCCGCAAATCCCCAGGAGACTTGTAGCCCAAGATTTTATTAGTGCCGACTTCCTCAAATTCGTAGAACAGAGCACTTATTTTTCGCAGGTAATTGGGATCGCTCAACTGACCGATCAAATCGGCGGCCCTCGCGAGTCCAGAGTAATTGTTTCTGTCTTGATGAGTTTCGCTAGCAGGAACTGGGAAGCGCGTCAATTCAATATTGCGCTTGATTTGTTCGGCATCAATTAATGTGTGGCCGCCGAAGCGTTCGTCAATTACGAGTTTTCCTCGATCGACATGATAAGGAGTTAAACTGGCAGAAGTGGCACCTATTGGCACAGAAACCATGCCCCCGTCAATACCCGTAGCGTAGAGTCCCACAGCTTCTTGGTCTTGGCGGCAAACACCTTTCACGTAGCCGATATCGTGGCACAGCAGCGAGATCAGGTAGTGCAGCCAATCTTCCGGCGACACTCCCCCTTCGCGAATATGTTTGCCGCGGAGAATCTCTTGTCCCACCAAAGCCACGAGCATTGTGTGTTCCACATTGTGGTATAGAGCATCGCAGTTAGCGATATTTTCCAGAGCCATAGTCCCTGCCCAGGCGATAATTTCAGGGTAGTCAGGCTTGTACTTGCCGTAGGTTCGACGGTAGCCGGCCTGCAGCTCTTGAACAAAAGCGTCAATCAGGATAGCAGTTGCATTGAACATAATAAATTCTCTCACTCAGGCTGTATTTACAAACTCGATCGAAAATATCTTGCATAGCTGAAAAAATAATCAATGGGCATTCCAGCAGGTTTGACCCCCTCGGCGTTGAATTGTAAATTTCAGCTAGTCTTGTCAGGTTAGAAAATTGCTGTTTTGGCTATGCTTCCCACGATAACCTAATTTCCGAAGCATCCGAAGCAACAGAGTGATTTTCCGGCATTAAATATTGACGAAACAATTTACATCGTTTCACCGACTAATTATTAGAAGTCCTAGGTTTGAAACTTATGAACTGTCTGTTTTCGAGTCTCTCCACTGCTGCCCTTCGCACTCGGCGGTCGATCGCCCAAAAATACCTAGGATGGTTTGCATTCACGGCTGTTTGCACCGCCGCACCGGCAATGGGTGCCGAGAGAATTTACATAACTTACGGGCCGCTAGAAGAATCAGTTTCCATCGAATCCCTGGCACTCTTCGCCAAAGAAGGCATAATAGACTCAAACTTGGACGGCTTGGCTCAGTACGCCGACAAAACACAACTAGCTGAGATTCGCAGCGCCCTGCAAGCGAAATCTGAAATCAGCCACGTGACGATCGCCCAATTCCTTTACACGCCTCAAGGAGAAGTGCTGCTGAAGCGCTTGGGCCGAGTAATTCAAACCAAAGCTCGGCAGCCCGGATTTTATGCCATCCGAGCCGCCCTGATTTTAGCAGCCTCAGATCCAGAAGGCCTGACAATTCTCAACGTGCTGCGGAAATTCCCCACTTACGGCATCAGGATTGACATCGCCCGCGGCTTGGCTATCGGGAACGTGCTGACATCCCTGATCAACCGTTCCAATCAGACGATCGCCGGAGTCGCCCAGTTGTCCGAAGCACAAGCAGCCTCTGAACCCGCCATACCGCCCGCCGAAATGCTGCAGCCCCAGCTACCGGGCCCCTATACTTGGAAAAAATCATCGGTAACTGTGACGAGTCCAAATCGCGCTCGCACCTTTGATATGGATATTTACCTGCCGCAGGGCAGCCCGCAACCGGCCCCAGTAGTAGTAATTTCCCACGGTTTAGGTTCCGATCGCACTTCCTTCCAGTATCTAGCCAAACACTTAGCTTCCTACGGCTTTGCCGTCGCCGTCCCCGAACACCCCGGCAGCAACGCCCAACAAATCCAAGACTTAGTAACAGGCAGAGCTAGAGAAGTATCAGAACCAGCAGAATTTGTCAACCGCCCCCTCGACATCAAAGACCTGCTCGATTATTTAACCAAACTTTCTACAACCGATCCGACTTACCAAGGGCAGCTCGACTTGCAGCGAGTGGGCGTCATCGGCCAGTCTTTCGGCGGCTATACGGCTTTAGCATTAGCCGGGGCGGGGATTAATTTTGCACAGCTAGACCAAGACTGCCAGCTCGAAAACGAGACTTGGAACCTCTCCCTGCTGTTGCAGTGCCGCGCCCGCAGCCTAGAGCGCAGCCAGTACAATTTCGGCGACCCGCGCATCAAAGCTGCGATCGCCATCAACCCGATCGTCAGCAGCATTCTCGGCGAAACAAACCTCAGCAAAATCCAAATCCCAGTCATGGTAATCGCAGGCAGCGCCGATACCGTCGCCCCCGCTTTGCTGGAACAAATTCAACCGTTCACTTGGCTGACATCGCCCAACAAATATCTGGTACTGATGAACAACGGGACTCACTTCTCAACGATCGAGGATTCCCCTCAAAGCATATTTATACCACCAGCACAGGTCATCGGGCCCGAACCGGCTTTAGCCCGCCGCTACCTCAGCGGACTCAGCCTAGCTTTCATGGAAAGCTATTTGAACAACAAATCCAATTTCCGCCCGTATTTGGAGCCATCCTACGCTTTAAGCATCTCCCGAGACACTCTGGGACTGAGAATTTTGCGATCGCTCACCCCGCAGCAACTCCAGCAGTTCAGCAGTGCTCCACCTCCTCGCAGGCCGGTCTCTCCACCTACCCTCGCTCCTGTTACTCTACCTTCTCCACCTCCCATTGCTCCCGTTCGTTAGGGTTGAGGTGCGCCGAAGAGCAGGCTGGCATATCTTTTCGCGCGGGGGCGATCGACTTGTTCGCCCCTGTCTCTGTTTTCATCAGCTTTCCTAATCGCAGTCATCAGTTAAACTGTCGTTAAACCCCTTTACAAAC
>NZ_JAUBQD010000040.1:0-68761 GCF_036701085.1 Microcoleus sp. Pol7_A1 | reverse complement strand
AGATTTAATAGGGTTTTGTCTTGCTTTTGAGTCAGAAATACTCTTAATCGAGCGCCCATATATTAGTTACCCCACTAAAACTAGAGTTTTATTTATGTATCTTAACATAGTTTTGTTTTTTCTCGCCGACCTACTTAAATCCTTGAGCAAGTGCATCTGACATTTCTTGAACTGGCAATCTGTCTGCATCAGTACCAATCGTAATTACAGAGAGACGATCGATTGGAACTTCTTCAAATAACAGTTTATAGGCGAGGGCGTATTCTTCGCTGTACTTAGCATAATTACCAACAATTAAATCTGAATCTATGCCTCCTAATTCTTTTAAATCCTCATATTCTTGCTGTTCACGTTTGTGCTGACTGCTAAGCAAATCTACAACTGTAGAGTGAATCATTAAAACGTGACACAAAAATGGTTGCTGCCATTGCTCCCGCTTTTTTGACAAACAGCGTATTGCAGGAATTACAGCTTCTCCAATACTTTTGGGCAATGTATGGAATTCCAAATTAATTTGTGATGAAACAACTTTAGGTTGTACTTGGGTAATTAACTTGTTATATATTGCCAAAGTCCATTTATTAACGTCTATACCTAAACAATAAATATTGACTGGATGGGTGATTTTTTTTTGTTTTTTTAAACGTAAAATTATTTCTACAAAAGCAATCGAAGCCGCGCCAGCACCACACCCAACATCCACAAGGCAAATATTCCGATTCTGGTCAAGCCAAGTCAGCAACTTTTCTGGAGTAATAATATTTTCCAAGGTGTGGATGACTTTAAAATAGTGTGTGGGGAAATAAAGGCTATATTGAGCTGCCGCACTTTTAAAAGGTTCTTTATTATCATCACACTGCTTGTAAGAGCTTATATTTTGATATCCATTGACTTCTGGTTTAGTTGCAAGCCATTGATGTACAGCGGTATAGGCATCTGCAATATAAGGATGAAAAGAACGATGGTTTTGCATTTGTTGATTTTTTTGTCAAAGGTGCGATATAATAATTGTAGGTGTCAAGCGCATAAGTCCAATGAAAATTATCAGTGCCAGTCGTCGAACTGATATTCCAGCCTTCTACTCGAAGTGGTTTCTCAACCGCATTCGAGCAGGTTTTTGCCATTGGGTAAACCCATTTAGCCGGCAAGTATACCGCGTCTCACTTCAACCAGAAGACTGCTTAGCTATTGTGTTTTGGACTCGCAATCCCAAGCCTTTGCTGCCACACCTAGATTTTCTGACCGATCGCGGTTACTGCTTCTATTTTCATTTCACCATGATTGGTTATCCAAAAGCAATAGAGAGCAGCAATCCGCCTCTTTCGGTATCGATCGATACTTTTAAGCAACTTTCACAGCGTCTTTCTGCCGATCGAGTCCAGTGGCGATATGACCCCATCGTACTTAGCGATTTGACTCCAGCTTCTTTCCATCTAGAGCAGTTTGATTTCCTCAGTCGCCACCTCGAAGGCTACACTCGGCGCTGTTACTTTTCTTTTGTCGACTTCTACGGCAAAACAGAGCGCAACTTAGGGAAAGTGGCACAAAAGTACAAGGTAAAGTTCGATCGCCCCTGTCTAGAGGAGAAACGCCAACTGCTTCAGCAATTACATGATATTGCCGCTGCACGGGGAATTAAGTTGTATTCGTGCTGTGATGATAATCTGGCAGGAGAAAGTATTAAAAAAGCCCACTGCATTGATATTGATATAGTTAGGATGCTGCGACCTGATAGAGAAAGTCGTCTCAAGGCTGCTCCTACTCGACAGGATTGTGGTTGTGTTGAGTCAGTGGATATCGGTGCTTATGAAACCTGCCTTTTTGGATGTAGCTATTGCTATGCCACGAATAGTCGCGACACCGCATTGAAACGGATGCGCGACCACGACCCAGATGATTCAATACTTTGGCGACCCCCAACATTACAAGGGGTTGACCTAATCACACAAGAACACCGCAAGAAAGAGAAAACATCTGTTGTACAGTTACCCGTGGCTATTCAAGGAACACTTTTTGAGTAAAAGCTGTGAACCGATCAAAATCTCATGAAGCAGGCGATCGCCGCTAACCCAAACCACAAATACCTAATCTTCATTCTCTGTCGAGTTAATCAGGTAAAAAGCATCAGGGGAACCTCATCAAAAGAATTAACTTGCAATAAATGCTATCTCACACTTAATCAAATAAGCTCGATCGCCCTTTCATTTACCTGACCAAAAACGCCGCACACTCAACATGAGAAGTCTGAGGAAAGAAATCCGCCGGCTGCACTCGCGCTAACTTATAATCCCCATTTTCGCACAAAATCTTCAGGTCGCGAGCCAAAGTAGCAGGCTTGCAGCTAACATAAACAATGCGATTTGGTTTGATTTCCTTGATAGCTTCCAAAACCGCGCGATCGCACCCTTTCCTCGGCGGATCTAGCAGCACAATATCCGGTGTCAATCCCAAGGAAGGCAGCAAACTCTCTACAGTTCCCACCTGAAACTCGACATTTCTCACGTCATTTAACTCACCATTTAATGTGGCTTGTTCGATGGCCGCCGCTTGCACTTCTAAACCTATTGCTATTTTTACTTGTTTTGCCAGGGGTAAAGTAAAAGTACCAATGCCGCAGTAAGCGTCAACCAAAACCTCGTTGCCCTGCAAATTCAATTCCCCTACAATCACCTCTAACAATGCTTCAGCCGCCTCTGTATTTACCTGAAAAAAAGTATCGGCTCTTAGCTGAAAATTCATCCCAGCAAAGCTTTCTCGCAGATAAGAACGACCCGCAATGCAGCGAGTTTCAGTCCCAAAAATTACATTAGTTTGAGCGGGGTTTATATTCAAACAAACACCTACCAGTTGAGGATATTGTTTCAGCCACTCTGATGCTTGCTCTTCGAGTCCCGGCAACTCTCCAGTGCGAACTATTAAAGTTAGCAGCATCTCGCCAGTGCGCCGTCCGATTCGCAAGGACAAGTGACGCAATTCTCCTGTATGTTTCTTTTCGTCGTAGACTTGCCAATCCCGCCAGTGGATGTCTTCTTTGACTTCTTTTAACAAAGGATTGAGGCGCGGGTCTTGCACCGGACACTGATTGAGATTGACTAATTTGTGCGTGCTTTTTTGATAGTAACCTGCTTGGACTTGACCTGTTGCAGATATTGCCACTGGATAAGTCGCTTTGTTGCGGTATCCCAAAAATTGGGAAAATCCCTCGATTTTTCCCGTTAAAATTTCATCAACTTGGGGATTGCTAAATCCGCCAATCCGTTCTAAGGCTTGAATGATTTGATTTTGCTTGGCTGCAAGCTGATATTGATAATCTACGTGCTGCCACTGACAGCCGCCGCACTTGTCGGCGACAATGCAGTTAGCTCGGATGCGGTGTTCGGATGTTTCGAGAAGTGTGTCCAGCTTGCCTGTAGCATAGGTGGATTTGACTTGCACGAGGCGCACAAGGACTCGATCGCCCGTCACGGTATCGGGCACAAAAACTACTAACTCACCAAAACGACCAACTCCGTCGCCGGTGTCTGTCAAGTCAGTAATCTCTATCTCAATCAGTTGACCTTGCTGGCAAGGGTTTGCCAATTTCGTCGAGTTTGGGGTGGGGAATTTAGATTTGGTCACAAGTAGTCGTGGTAGGATTTAATATGGTAATGCAATATCGCTCTGTCTTTCCTGAGATAAGTCGTAGCGAATAAGCGGGGCGCAAGCCATCGCACTCAAGCTCAATTGCAGGCTGTCTTCCTGCTGCTGAACGTCTTGCTGCTAAAGCCAAGCTTCAACCGGGGAGTCGAGCTTGTCGCGAGTTGCCTCGATCCCGTCGGTGCGATAGGCTGTTGGGGCGATGTAGCAAAAACTCGTTAAACAGTCAAAGAGTCTGCCGACATCCAAACTCTCACTCGCAATTTTTGAGTTTTTCCCGCAGTACCCTGGAACACAAGGAAACTGGCTTGAACATCAAGCATAACGCTTGGGGAGATTTACCCTCTACTTCTAGGATTGATAAATGTTAGGAGCAAGGCAAGTCTGCGAACCAAGAATCCCGTCGCCAACTGATGGGAATGTTTATTAATGTTATCCTCAAATTTGAATAACAATGAGCGTAGTTAGCCAATTAATTCTCCAAGCCGACGACGAACTTCGTTATCCCAGTACCGGCGAACTCCAAAGTATCAATGATTTCTTTAAAACCGGACAACAGCGGGTGCGTATTGCTACTGCGCTGTCTGACAGTGAGAAGAAAATTGTTGAAGAAGCTAGTAAAAAACTCTGGAAAAAACGACCTGATTTTATCTCTCCTGGGGGCAATGCTTACGGCCAGCGCGAACGGGCTTTGTGTCTGCGCGACTACGGCTGGTACTTGCGCCTGATTACCTACGGTATCTTGGCGGGTGACAAGGAGCCGATCGAGAGCATCGGTTTGATTGGCGTTCGGGAAATGTATAATTCTCTCGGCGTTCCTGTTCCGGGCATGGTCGAAGCTATCCGCTGTTTGAAGGAAGCTTCTTTGGCTTTGCTCAATCAGGATGATGCTAAGGAAGCAGCTCCTTATTTTGATTATATCGCTCAGGCAATGTCTTAATTGCTTTCGTGATTGCTTTCACGGATGTGGCGGAGCATTCGCGGGTGATTTTTGGGGTGATTTTATCTCGCAATTGCTCGCAAATGTTTCGCTTCTGTTTTGGGCAAGGAAATCTGCCTAATTTCTGCTAGGAAGCAATGCTGTTTAAGCTTTCCCAAATGTTGAGCTCGTCTTGTCTTTCAATACACATTTGATTTAAAAAGTCAAGGGTTTTTGGGAGACATTGTTTTTGGAATTTCCGGCTGTCGTAGTGAATGGATGTTTTGAGCTGCGAGAGTTCTCTAAGAGTGGGGCAGGTTTGGATATGATGGGCGATCGCATTTTGCCATTCTTCCAGCTTCCGGTAGCTGAGAAATTGTCCGCCTCTGTCCCGCCGGTGCACAAACACCACGAAAGCCCAGGATTCGACTCGCTTAATTTGATTTTGGCTGATTTTGAGCAGTTGGGCGATCGACCTGACGGTGATGCGGAGCTTTTTCGATGGTTGGATGCGGCGAAACAGTGCAGTCATAGCTGTATACTCAGGGCTTGAGAGGCAAGTTCTGTTTAGAGTCAATTACATATTACTATATCAGATTCTTATTGCACAAGTGCAAAGAGATTGAATTTAAACTTCTTCAGCTCAGATGTTGCTCGTGCAACCCTCAATCATTGATGCTGTGCTAGTTTGAGAGTTAACGTAGGTGGGAAAAATGTCAGGACTCTCTAACAAGGCTGTGGTAGACAAAGAGCAGGAATTGCGTCCCGTTCGCTTCACTGAAACGGGGCGGATGCGTTTGGGGAAGATTTTAAAAGCAGCAAGACAGACAACAGGCTGGTCTGTCAGCGAAACAGAGTTCAAAACAAAGGGATATGAAGAGGCGCTGTTCACAGCTACAAATCAACCCGTACCCAAAGATGTGGGTATCAGTGCCGCAACAGTCAACCGTTACGAACGTGGGAAGCTGGATAATTTGGATTGGCGATCGCTCTCTCTGTTATGCTTTGTCCTCAAGCCGATCGATCCGGTGACAGGAGAGGCACTAGAACCGACAAATGCGCTTTATATCGCTTGCGAACATCCGCCGTACAACGATGCGAAGCTTTACGAGTAGTTGATTGCTGGCATCTGGCAGTATTGTTAATCAGTTTTTCAGGGCGGGCTAGAAGCCCACCCCACAAGCAAAATATTGAGTTGTTGTGGAACAGGCATCTTGCCTGTTCTTAACAATAGTGCGGGCTAGGAGCAACGGCCCACAAGCAAAATATTGAGTTGTTGTGGAACAGGCATCTTGCCTGTTCTTAACAATAGCGATCGGGAGTGATTGATTACCGATCGCCCTTTTGTTTAGCAATTAAAGCTTTAGCTTGCTGCCACAGAGATTCTAACTCTTCTGGGGCATAATCTGACAAAGGTCGATCGCACGCAGCCTCCACCTTTGCAAACCGCTGCACGAAGCGATCGTTTGTTCCTTGCAAAGCAGCCGACGGATCTAAATCGTACCAGCGTGCTAATTGAATCAACACAAACATAATATCTCCCAATTCAGACTGCTGCGCTGCCTTATCCTCGTGTTTGAGAGCGTGTTCAAATTCTGCCATTTCTTCGTGTAATTTATCCCAAACGCCCTCTACATTGTCCCAATCAAAACTCACTTCCGCAGCTTTTTGAGAGATTTTCATCCCGGCGGCGATCGGCGGCAAAGTGCTGGCATAACGGCTCATTTTCGAGGCTAAAGTTGGCGGCTTTTCCGAAGTTGTGCCTTTTTCTGCTGCTTTGATTTTTTCCCAGTTTTCGTTGACTTCATCGACGCTGTTGAGTTCGACATCGCCAAAGACGTGGGGATGTCGCCGAATTAGTTTTTCTGTAATGCCCGCAGCGATTTCGGCGAAGGTAAACTGATTGGATTCGCTGGCAATTTGAGCTTGCAGAATTACCTGTAACAGTAAGTCGCCCAATTCTTCGACGATCGCATCTTTATCTCCTTTGCGAATCGCGTCGGCGGTTTCATAAGCTTCTTCGATGATGTGAGGAATTAGAGTTTGGGGAGTTTGGGCTAAATCCCAAGGACATCCGCCGTCTGGCGATCGCAATTTAGCCACAACTTCTATAAGTTCTTTGAGTGCTGTGAGCGATCGACTTTCAGAATTAGACATAATAATTTACCTTTTATATCAACCGCGCCCGACGGTTATAACGTTGTTAAGAGCTCCAACCATTGATTTTATTACATCTTCCTTCTTCCTTCTTTCTTCTTCCTTCTTCCTTCTGCTGATTTTATTACTTCTTCCTTCTTCCTTCTTCCTTCTTCCTTCTTCCTTCTGCTATGGATTTGCTAGATGTGCGACTGGGAGCTTTGATTTTGGGCCTCTTAATTGTCTTAGGAGGGCGCAACCCGCTCAATCCTTTTTTTTTCAATCTTTTGTAAGCCGAGCCGCCCCAATCGCTCAGATAGTGGCTCATAGCGCCCAATTCTAGACCGATGTAAACGGCTAAAATTTCGATGTGGTGTTCCCAGATCGATCGGCCGTAACTCAAAACCACATCCTGCCAATTCCCGCCTAAGTTCCCGACTTTTTCGGCAATTGCCAATCCCAGCACTCCGAAAACCGCGATCCAGATAGCGAGGTACAAGATTCGCAAAGCAGTGCCGATCAGAGGGCCGTGGGACAAAAAAGAGCGGTGGCGCAGGCTTTTTTGGTACGGGAGCCAAATCGGTTTCAACCATCCCCAGCGCTGATACTGGCAGGAGTAGATATCCAAGTCAGGGCCAAACATCAGCCCGCCGAATAAGAAGCTGCCGGAAACGAGCAAAGTCAGGTTGCTGCTCTGAGTCTGGCCAAAGGTGAGGGCTGCCACTAAGGGCAAAGTCCACATGGTTATTTGATCGTGGGTGCGGCCAGAGGGCATTTAAAGTTTAGGATTTTTTTTACTTGATCTTTCTGAGTTACTGTGATATGATAAATCCCTGTGAGTGCAATTGGGCGATTAGCTCAGTGGTAGAGCGCCTGCTTTACACGCAGGATGCCGTAGGTTCAAATCCTACATCGCCCATCCGATAACTCAATATCAACAGTTTCAGCCGTTTTTAGCCGTCAAGCCGAGAACGGCTTTAACTATTTCTGTTGACGGTTGACTGTTGAATTTGGTGACGACTAAATTTAACATTCTGTGGCGGATGTCTCAAAAGTTGGCACGCAATGCTAGAAAATGAATTTATTGATTTTCTTTTTTAGAACCGTGTATATGAAGCCTAAAATAACTAGCCCGATCGCGTGGCAGCAAGCTGAACTTCTCATGCAGCCAGCGATGATCCGAGTGCTCGACAACATCCGCAAACAATTAGAAGAGTCAGTTTGGACGGGGACTTATCAAGAAGTGCAGATTCCGATTCCGGGCTATCAACTAATTTTAGAGAAGCAAGGCGAGCAAAGATCCGTCGATATTTGGGAACTTTGCTATCGAGTCTGCTTTGTCAACTACCAGCCCGCCCACACTCAACAGCAAAGCCAGGAAGTCGTAATTGACACTAGCTTGATTGAGGATGACACTGGGGATGTAGATTGGAATCGTCTTGATGCCAAAGCCAGTCAATTAATACAAGAAATATTCGCCAATTTGGGCAAATAGTCAGTTGTCAGTTGACAGGAAAGCAGTAGTTAACAGTCATCAGTCATCAGTCAACAGTCAACAGTCAACAGTTAACAAAATTTTATGCTGATTCAAGAATTGCACGACATTCAAGCAGCGGCTGGTGCTACTTTTGCAGAGTTAACAACCAAAGAAATTGTGCCAGTCAGTTTTGGTAACGACGCAGAAGCGATCGCAGCAACTAAACAAGGTGCGGCTTTGTACGATCGCACTCACTGGGGACGCATTCAAATCTCAGACAGCGATCGCCTGCGGTTCTTGCACAATCAAAGTACCAATAACTTTAATATACTCAAACCCGGTCAAGGTTGCGACACCGTTTTCGTGACTTCCACCGCCCGGACGATCGACCTCGCCACCGCTTACGCGACAGAAGATGCCGTACTCCTGCTAGTCTCAGCCAACCGCCGCCGCCAACTGCTGGAATTGCTCGATCGCTATATTTTCCCAATGGATCGGGTAGAATTAACAGATTTAACCGATACAACTGTGGCTTTCAGTATCCTCGGCCCGGAAAGCACTAAGTTACTAGAAAAAATCGGAGTTACGGAACTAGAAAATCAACCTTACGCTACTCACAAATTGATAAAAACCCCCCCTCTTTCCCCCCCTTACCAAGGGGGGGATGAAGGGGGGGTTCGAGTTGCGGTTGGTAGCGGTTTAGCAACTCCCGGATACACGTTAATTGCGCCAGCAAGCGATGCAGCCAACTTGTGGAAGGAATTAGTCAAAGCTGGGGCCGTACCGATGGGCGATCTAGTTTGGGAACAACTGCGAATCGAACAAGGACGCCCCGCACCCGATTTTGAACTCACAGACGATTACAACCCCTTAGAAGCCCGCCTTTTACACACGATTACCTATGACAAAGGCTGCTACATCGGTCAAGAAACAATTGCCCGGTTGAACACCTACAAAGGAGTCAAACAGCAACTTTGGGGAGTGCAGTTGAGCGGTGCGGTTGAACCCGGTACAGCAGTCACAATCGGAGAGGAAAAAGTCGGCAAACTCACCAGCATTGCCGAAACTGAATCCGGCTTTTTTGGTCTTGCTTACATTCGCACAAAAGCGGGCGGGGAAGGACTGAAAGTGCAAGTCGGATCGGTGTCAGGGGAAGTAGTAAATGTACCTTTCTTGAGTTCGTAGTTGCGCTCGGTTGCCTGTTGGCGCCGCAGCGCCAAAAACTTTTTTGTTGAGGTTGATTTGGGAAGGATGCTAACACCATAAATTGACACCTAGTCCTATCTTTAGATAGATTTGCAAACCAACAACAGCAATTATTCTGTATAACAGTAGTTACAGAAAAAACAGAGTTTTTCAATGAAAAAGTTTACATCGCGCTTAGTTACAACTTGCCTGCGAGTAGTAATAATCTTTGCTGTAGGAATAGCGCTGATTTTTAGCTCCGAATTGGAATTGTCGGGCAACAAAATGCAAGCGATCGCTACACCTTTAACCCCTGAAGCTACGTCTTACGAAGTTGCCCGTCCCGATCGGCAGCCAACAAGCGATACAGAGAAGGATGCCAGTGGTGTACTTGACAATATCCGAGAAAAGTTGAATCTCGACCAACCCATTGCCCCCAGTACCAAAAAATTTATAAAATCGGTAAAAAATAACGTGGGCGAAGCAGTTACGCCGGCACGGGAAGCAGCAGAAAAAGCTACAGATCGAGGTAGCAGCGATCGATCCAACTAATTCAATCGCATCCAGTTTTCAAATATCAAATTCTTAGTCCCTCTCTGCTGGGACGAAAGTTTGTGTGGTAGCGATTTCCCGATCCGAATCATGGAAGCGATACCGAACCCGGATTTGATTGTTCACATCGGCACTTCAGGTTGGAGTTACGACCATTGGGAAGGTGTGCTTCATCCCCACCAGCTAACGCCTCGCTCTGGGTTCGATCGCGCTATATCGAGCGCTATCAAACCGTGGAAGTTAATAGCACCTACTACCGCTGGCCACCAAACACTACCTTTGCGTTCCGGGCGAGAGCGCCTCGCGATAATTAAACGCTTTGTAGCGGTATTTGAAGTACAGTTCCACATTCGCTCGGTGTTCCTACAATCCCAGCAAGTTGATGGCAACCTCTGACTAATGGACTCTCACATCCCGCTGCACTTCGGCTATCCGTTCCTCAATTAGTCGAGTCGTAATTCCAATTTTATAGAAGCTGTTGCCGTCAGCTTTTACCTCATGAAAGTAGAGCGAATTCACTCTTGATGCGCCTCAATTGTGCGCGGTAAATATTCAAGTCAGCCCGCCGTTCGTCCAAACAAGATAACTCTTGCGCGCGGGCAACATCTACGGAGCAATCTAACTTAACTAACAGGGAATTGAAAGCCCCTGCTTATGCTCAGTCAGGAATCAGGGAGTATTGGATTCTAGATATCAATGCCCGTCGATTGTATGTGTTTCCGGAGCCAGGGGCAGAGTGTTATGCTAGCCCGGTTGTGTTGGCCGAGTCGGATTTAATAGCACCTTTGGCATTTCCAGATTGTCAGGTGTCTGTGGAGGATTTGCTCAACAGCAGTGCAGATCCCTGTTGTGAGTGAGGAAATTTTTAAAATTTATGGACAGACTGAAACGGACTTGCAATGCTGTATCAGCCATCCGCTACAGACAGGATTTTTCAAGGCAAGCGTTGTTTTTTGGACGCTTGCTACACAAACGCCTAACTCTAAATTAACTGCTTGTAGCGAAGTATACACTTGATTGTGGTTATAACTCCGTCTAAAGAATTATTGGTAGATTCTCCTGAAGACAGATGATAGCAGCGACCAAGGTAAATAACATACAAATTATACAGAGCTATTAGGTAATCTAAAGGCATAATTTAAAAGCAGTCTATCTGCGCCTTATAGGAAAGACATTCGACTTACCCACTTGTCCAAGCTAAACAAAGTGGCAGAATGTGGCGTAGTCTTGTGCCTTACTTCAGGTTAATGACTGCTCGATCTTTAGATACTTAATTAAGTTTACCTGATTTCTTCTGTCTCTGTTCTAGCTGTCAGACCCTAATTACCCTGTTGTTTTAAGTACCTCTAAAGAATTGTTTGTAGATTCTCCTGAAGGCGGAGGATAGCAGCAACCGAGGGAAATAACATCAAAGTCTACAGAGTTATTGGGGAATCTCAAGCCAGAATTAAAAGCACTCTATTTGCGCCTTATAGCACATACATTCGGCTTACGCACTTGCCAAAGTTGAACAAAGTTGCAGTAGGTCGCCTACTCTTGTGCCTTACTTCAGGTTAATGACCTATTGAGCTTTGATTATTAATTAGGTTTACCTAATTTTTTCTTTCTCTGCTCTATCTGTCACACCCTAATTACCATGTGGTAATACGCTTCTTTGTAGATGGCACAAAGGATACCCGAAATTTTCGCAGTTTGAGACATTTGTGTTGCTTGTAGGTCATTGGGTATACCCAGACTGACCAATTTTCATTTTACCTTATCAAACTTATTTAAGAAATCTCATGGTTAACTTACTCAGACCGCCCAGTGTTTCTTCAAGTTCTCGCTTCGGTACTGTAACCGGTTTGTGGAGAGAACAGTCTCCTTACGACAGGAGGGCGCTTAAGACTGGTATCGTCCATTTCGGGCCCGGTCGTTTTTTTAGGGGCCACCTCGCCTGCATAATACATAACTATCTTGCACAGAAGGATTCCCAAGAGCAGAGATGGGGGATTTGTGGGGTTAGCCTCAAGAGTCAACAGACAATTACTAGGTTGAAACCGCAGAGATTCCTTTACACTTTGACCAAACACTCTAGTTGCGCTCAAAATCGTGAGGAAGCGGAAGTTATAGGTTCTATCAGGGAAATCGTTAATGGTAGAGAGAAGTGCGAGTATGTGCTTGAAAAGATGGCGTCTCCCTCTGTGCATCTGGTGACTCTGACAATTACTCAAGGAGGCTACCATCTAGACAAGAATTTTAACCTCGACACAGCGAATGAAGACATCGCGCACGATCTGCGAAATCCTTCCACTCCAACAACTGCAATTGGCTTTATAGTAGAGGCGCTACGCCGACGACGCGATCGCTCAATGACCCCGTTCACCACTCTTTCTTGCGACAACCTCCCAAGAAACGGGGATATCCTGCAAAAAGCAGTGCTAGCTTACGCTCACTCGATCGATCCTCAGCTTGCAGAATACATTAGGGATAGCGCGGTGTTCCCTAATTCAGTGGTAGACAGGATTGTGCCTCAAGAACAGGAATCCGACTATAACTACCCCAACCGACTGTTGCAAGTTCGCGATCGCGCACCCATTGTAACCGAACCATTTTGGCAGTTTGTCGTGGAAGACAACTTCACAGGCGATCGCCCCAAGTGGGAAGATACGGGCGTGATTATGACTAGCGACATCACTCCCTTCCTGTATATGAAGTCGAGATTCTTGAATGCAGTACACTCCTTCATAGCCTGTTTAGCTGTTAGAGCAGGTATAGAGTATATGCACGAGGCGATCGCCCTACCGGAATTCCAGTTGTTTACTCGGCTTCTCATGGACGATATCGCGGCAGCAACACCAGTGCCTCGCGAGATGTGCGAACAATATATGGAGCAGGTGTTACTAAGGCTGAGTAACGAAGATCTTCCCGATACTACTGAGAGAATCTCTTCAGAAACCTGTAGGAAAATAGGCAAGTATATATTTCCGATACTTCAGGATGCTTATAGCCTAAAGGTCAGCATGAAGCGGATTATACTTCCCGTTGCGGCGTGGCTGCTTGCAGTCAGAGAAGAGGCGTGCGAGTCTGGTCAGCCCTATCATGCCAAGGATACCGAAAGCGCAATTACAGCGATTCAAGAAGGCGCAGTAATTAGCGCGATTCTGGGATTGGAGAATTGCGAACACACAGAGGTCGTAGATAATGAATGCCAACAAGCTTTGCGAGATATCCAGACCCACGGACTATTGACTACGCTTAAGAATTACAGTGAGGGAGGCCTTTTAAATGAAACCGCTTTATCAGCATCCTAAAATGGTGCTTTTCGATCATGACGGAACTGTCGTTGATAGTGAAACCATAGCACTTGAGAGCGCATGGAGGCTGACAAATGAAGTGGCTCGTGAGTTCCCTGGCGCTCAATACTATGAGCTTGAGGACTTTGTTAAAAGCTTCGCCGGGAAACCCTACAGGGAAATACTCAAAAAGCTCTACCCAGACTCATTAACCAGTCTTAATGAGCGCGATATTGACAGGCTAGTGGCTGAAGAAGAAAAGAGAGCTATTCAACGGCTGACTATAGAGGCAAAAGCGACAGAAGGAACGCCCGAAGTGCTGTCTTACCTGCGCGACGAAGGATTTGAATATGCGCTAGTAAGTAACAGCAGCTTACAGCGGCTGAGTGCTTGCCTTACTTCTGCAGCCCTGACCGACTATTTCCCCAGCGAGCATATATTTAGCGCTCACGACTCTCTTCCCGTTCCCCGGCCCAAGCCGCTTCCTGACATCTACCTCTATGCAGTCAAGTGTCTGGATGCCGAAATTTCCGATTGCGTGGTAGTTGAAGATTCTCTCAGTGGGATCAGGGCTGCCGTTGCTGCTGGAATTGGACAGATTATCGGTTATGTAGGGGGAACTCATATCAGCGAGGATGAACGAAAAAGCCGTGCAGATGGTCTTCAGTCGGCTGGTGCGCTGCAAGTTATCGATCGGATGCACGATCTTATCGACATATTATCAGCAACTCCACTGTAAGGACACGGGGCATCAGGCGATCGCTTGATGCCCTTAATTAGGATGGTGAAAAATGGCGTTGCTGAATATCAAGAATTCTCAGCCATCGAACGCTTCACCTTATGAATCCACCCTTGGCTCAGACTCAACACCTGCGAATAAGACAAGTCCGTATCTAACACCAAATCCAACACAAACGGCTTAACTAAACGCCGAAACCATCGATGAAATAGCCTTAGAATCGTCAACCGCAAAAAAAACTCAACCACCAACAACTCGGCAACCCCTGAAAAGTTAGACATTCTCAAGAATAGCTTGGGCGACAACTTCGTCGGTGATCAGTCCCGTAATTAACTTCCCATGCAGAGCCGCCAAAATTGACTCCACTTTTTTCACACCTCCTGCTACACCAATAATCAGCCGTTGAGCAGGTTGTTCGAGCGGTACACCGGCAACTCGGCTGTTAGTTACACATTGAATCAAGACTCCTTGACGATCGTATGCCCAACCTGCAATCTCCCCAACAGCCCCCAGTTCCATTAATTGGCTCACTTCATCGTCGTTGATAAAGCCGTCTTGATGTAACGGTGCATTCCAGTCAATTGGGCTAATCCCGACAAACGTTGCTTTTGCTTGCTCTGCAAGGGTTTTTACGGTGATAAACGATCGCTGAGTCTGCAAGAGTTCTCGTTCTTCAATACTCGTGGCTACAACCGGAGTAGGCACTGGATACGCCTGGGAACCAATGCGATCGGACAAGTGCATCACCACTTCATAACGACCCGCACGCCCATAGTGAGACATATTCCCAACAATTGAGACAATCTTATGCTGAGGTTGGTGCATGGATGGGATTTGTTCCACCATCGATCGCAAAGTACGACCCGTGGAAAAGGCCAGGATTGTTGGAGTTTTAGCAACAAGATACGTCTCTAAGTGATTGGCAGCACATACAGCAAGTCCGTTCAAGGTATCGCCGCTCCCTGCATCGCTTGGAACCACTTCACAAAGCGATAGTTCAAATTTGTCTCTGAGTGATTCAGCTAGAGCAATACACTCACGCAGGGGATAATCGAGCCGAAATTTGATCGGTTTTTCACTCACCGCTAGTGCGACCAAACGCTGTGCAGCCTGCCGGGACAGGTTCAGCTTTGCCGCAATCTCTTCCTGTGTGTTCCCAGCAATGTAGTAGAGCCAAGCAGCGTGAGCTGCCTGGTCTAACTTGCGAGTCCGAAGGGGCAAGCCAGCTTTGCTGGCATCGCGCCGCTCTAAGAAGGCTTCTTTCATATTCCACTTATAGGAAGGTTGCATCCCCCTAAGGAGTAGATCTCTATAATTGAGTATCTGCTCAAAGAGGGATTTTTTGCTCAACTCGCTTTCTATACATTATTACATAATACGTTAAGGAAAGTGGTCTTAAAAAACTCCAAGGCAGCAAAACATTGCAGCACCAATCCTGGGTGACAACATTGCTAACTTAGTAATAAGCTGGCACACATTTAAGAAAGCAATATGCACTCATGGGAAAAAGGTTAAAGGCGAAGGGGAAAAGGTTTTCTCTTTTACCTTTCACCCTGTTCATTTTCCCTTAAATCGATTAGTTCAATATGTAACTTAGATGCACAACAACTTACCATTTTTCCTAGAGTCCGCCAGTCATATCCAAGTTAAACCCCGTAATGTAGCTTGCCTCCTCGCTCATGAGAAATGCTACACCGTTAGCAACTTCTTCAAGGCTCCCCAAACGCCGCATCGGTACTGAATTAATCATTTGCTGCTCTACCACTTTAGGATCGGCATCAAAATACTGTGAGCCTACACCCGCCTGCAATTGTGTCTGCCGCGTCCACATCACGCCGGGACCAATCAGCGCAGGCGAGACGGCATTCACCCGAATGTGGTAGGGGGCCAAGTCTTTTGCTGCTGTCTGAGTTATCCCAATTACGGCAAACTTCGAGGCTGAGTAGGCGAGCATATTTGGAGGACCAACCACTCCTGCATGGCTTGCCATATTGACGATCGCTCCTCCACCAGATTTGCGTAGGTGTTGTGCCGCCGCTTTGAGGATGTGAAAAACTCCGACAACATTGATATCAATGACCTTTTTAAAATCCTCCTCAGGATACTCGTCGGTTTTGGCAAACACTCCTTGATAACCCGCATTGTTAAAAACATAATCGAGCCGCCCAAATTGCTCTACAGCACCAGAAAAGGCTTGAGCAACGTCATCAGAATTGGTGACATTGCAGCAAAAGGTAGCAACTGGAATTTTATAGGCTTCTAATTCGCGAGCAACCTCTGCCATCTTCGCTTCGTTTAAGTCTAGGATTACTACACCTGCACCATCTGCGGCAAAACGCTGTGCAGTAGCCCGACCAATATCACCAGCACCGCCCGTAATCAGAATCGTTTTACCAGCAAAGTCATAGCTTGCTCTACCTGTCATATCTTTAACCTCTTGTGAATATATGTTGCAAATACTCTTGAAGTGTTCAGTATTTAAGGTTACTTAGTATAATTCAATTATTGAGCAATCGCTCAATATTAGGCATAAACTCAACAATTTAATCATCGGATTTTTTTAATATCAAAGGAGTTATGCGATGCGTATCCCCCGCTTCGCTAAATTGCTGGTTGCATTCCTCGTTGGAGTCGTGCTTGTGCAACTGCTGTATGCCTGTGCGACAGGTTCGCAAGCAGCAGGGAAAACAAGACTGACGATCGCTACTGTCAATAATGGCGATATGGTCGTCATGCAAGGGCTTTCAAGCAAGTTTGAACAAGCCAACCCAGACATTCAACTGAGGTGGGTTGTCCTAGAAGAAAACGTGTTGCGCCAACGCACAACCACAGACGTTGCTAGCCAGGGCGGACAATTTGATGTCCTGACAATCGGGTCTTATGAAACGCCGATTTGGGCGAGACGAGATTGGTTAAGACCTTTAGATCTACCTGCAAGTTACGACGTAAATGACCTGATAAAACCCATCAGAGAAGGGCTTTCCAACAACGGCAAACTTTATGCTGTGCCGTTCTATGGGGAAAGTTCCATGCTGTATTACCGAAAAGACTTGTTTGAAAAAGCAGGGATTACGGTTCCCGAACAGCCAACCTATTCCCAACTCACAGAATGGGCGAGTAAGGTTCACGATCCGGCTAATGGAGTGTACGGTGTTTGTCTGCGTGGAAAACCCGGTTGGGGCGAAAACATGGGATTTTTGTCCACATTGGTCAACACGTTTGGCGGACAGTGGTTTGACATGAAGTGGCAACCCACTATAAATACTCCAGCCTGGAAAGAAGCGATCGCTTTCTATGTCGATTTGCTCAACAAATATGGCCCGCCGGGTGCCAGTTCCAATGGATTCAATGAGAATCTAGCGCTATTCTCGACGGGTAAGTGCGGGATGTGGGTAGATGCAACCGTTGCAGCAGGACTGTTATCCAATCCAAAAGAATCTCAAGTTTATGACAAAGTTAGCTTTGCCCGTGCACCAATTGAAAAATATCCAAACGGCTCGAATTGGATCTGGGCTTGGGCATTAGCGGTTCCAAAAACCTCAAAATCACCCGAAGCGGCTCAAAGGTTCATTGCCTGGGCAACCTCAAAAGAATACATCCAATTAGTGGCCGATCAAAATGGCTGGGTTGCTGTACCACCAGGTACGCGGACTTCCACCTATAACAATCCCAACTATAAAAAAGCCGCACCGTTTGCTTCGATCGTACTCAGGTCGATCGAATCTGCTGATATTACCCGTCCAGCCGCAAACCCAACCCCTTACAAGGGCATTCAATATGTGGATATTCCAGAATTTCAGGCGATCGGTTCTTCGGTTGGACAAACGATGGCAGCAGCGCTGACGAATCGCCTTTCAGTCGATCGGGCGTTGCAACAATCGCAGAATTCAACTGAACGGTTTATGAAACACACCGGATATATCGAGTAAAAAGAGGGGTTCGGGCGTGTTTTCAAACCTTTCGATCCCCCCCAGCCCCCCTTAAAAAGGGGGGAGAATGAGCGTCAAAGTCCCCCTTTTTAAGGGGGATTTAGGGGGATCTAAATTTGACGGGGAAGGCAAGAAAAAACGCAAATGCTCGCCCATAAAACTTTCACAATCTAAAATCCCAAATCAAAAATTCTATTAAGCTATGTCTTCTTCAGTAGCTGTAAAACATCACCGCGAAACGCCACCCGCCCAGCAACGAAGCAAGCGACAGGCATCAACATTACCCCTGGTTGCGCCTTCCGTCATTGCCTTGCTGCTGTGGATGATTGTGCCCCTAGTGATGACGGTTTGGTTTTCCTTTCAGCGGTATAACCTGCTCAATCCAGATGCGCGCAAATTCATCGGGATTGAAAATTTCACGTTCATCTTGAGCGATCCAGCTTTATGGACTTCGATCGGCATCACAATAATTCTGGTCGTGTCTGTTCTGGCGATCACGATCGGTCTAGGCACACTTCTGGCTATTCTGTTTGACCAAGACTTTTACGGTCAGGGAATTGCGCGGGTACTGGCAATTTCTCCCTTTTTCGTCATGCCCACAGTCAGCGCCTTAGTCTGGAAAAATATGCTGATGCATCCAGTGAATGGGCTGTTTGCTCAATTCACAAGAGGTTTGGGTTTGGGGGCGATCGATTGGTTTGCAGATTTTCCACTGCTTGCCATCATTATCATTGTTTCGTGGGAATGGCTTCCTTTTGCCCTGCTGATTTTGCTGACAGCAATTCAGTCGTTAGATCATGACCAGCTAGAAGCAGCCCGGATGGATGGAGCAAATGCTCTAGCCTTATTCCGTTTCGTCATGCTACCGCATCTGAGCCGCGCTATTGCCGTAGTCGCCATGATCGAGACGATTTTCTTTTTGACTATCTTTGCAGAAATCTTTGTTACCACAGGTGGCGGACCCGGAGTGGCAACCACTAACCTTGCCTATTACATCTTCCTGAGAGCATTGCTGGAATTTGATGTCGGCGGTGCCTCAGCGGGTGGATTAATCGCGGTAATTCTTGCCAACATCGCGGCAATTTTTCTGATGCGTAGTGTTGCTCGTAATTTGGATACCTAAAATGGCACAAAAAACTTCTCGCCGTTTGCTATTTACCTTGCTCGGCTGGTTTGTCGCTTGCAGCTTGTTTTTCCCAATTTTCTGGATGTTTCTCACCAGTTTCAAAACAGAGGTGGCGGCCGTTGCAACTCCCCCTCAGTTATTTTTCCAGCCGACATTAGAAAATTATGTAGCGATCCAAGATCGGGCAAACTATTTCAACTATGCGCTCAACAGTGTGGCGGTTTCGCTCGGATCGACCCTACTCGCGCTGCTGCTTGCCGTACCTGCCGCTTATGCCATGTCTTTTTTCCCAACCAAACGTACTAAGAGTACCTTGCTGTGGATGCTGTCCACTAGAATGCTGCCACCGGTTGGCGTTCTGGTGCCGATCTACATCTTGTGTCGCAACGCTGGTTTGTTGGATACCCGCATCGGTTTGATTATTATTTACACCCTGATCAATTTGCCAATTGTTGTCTGGATGATTTACAGCTTTTTCAAAGAGGTACCCAAAGATATCCTAGAAGCCGATCGCATGGATGGGGCAAACACACAGCAAGAACTTATTCATGTGTTGATGCCACTGGCATTACCTGGAATTGCTTCCACCGCATTGCTTTCGATCATTTTGTCCTGGAATGAAGCCTTTTGGAGCCTCAACCTAACAACGGCTAATGCCGCTCCTTTAACCGCATTTATTGCCTCATTTTCCAGTCCTCAAGGATTGTTTTGGGCAAAACTTTCGGCAGCATCAACTCTGGCGATCGCACCCATTTTAATCTTCGGTTGGTTGAGCCAACGGCAATTAGTACGCGGTCTCACGTTTGGTGCAGTGAAATAATCATTTGATTTTTAATGATTTAATAGGAGTTTTTCATGTCCACAGTTGCTTTAAGAGATATTCACAAAACATATGCCGATACAGAGATCATTAAAGGCGTCGATCTTGATGTTGGCGATCGCGAATTTGTTGTATTCGTTGGTCCATCCGGTTGCGGAAAATCAACCTTGTTACGCATGATTGCCGGACTAGAGGAAATTACCTCCGGCAAGTTGATGATTGATGGCGAGGTAGTGAATGATGTGCCTCCAGATAAACGCGGGTTGGCAATGGTATTTCAAACCTACGCCTTGTATCCTCACATGACCGTAGCGGAGAATATGGCGTTTAGCCTCCGCCTTGCAGGTGTTCCAAAAGCCCAGCGTTATGAAAGGGCGCGTGAAGTCGCTCATGTCCTCCAACTGGAACCGCTGTTAAACCGCAAGCCCAAAGAGTTATCCGGTGGACAGCGCCAACGAGTAGCAATTGGTCGTGCCCTGGTTCGCAATCCCAAAGTGTTTTTGTTTGACGAACCACTGTCAAACCTGGATGCCTCCTTGCGCGTGCAAATGCGGATCGAACTGGCCAGCTTGCATGACAGCCTGCAAGCCACCATGATTTACGTGACACACGATCAGGTTGAGGCAATGACGCTTGCCACCAAGATTGTGGTGTTGCAGGGCGGCATTGTAGAACAAGTGGGTTCGCCGTTGGATCTCTACCACCATCCCCGGAATCTATTCGTCGCCGGATTTATTGGTTCACCTAAAATGAACTTTATCTCGGTTACAGTAACAGCCGTCAATGATTCTGGTATAAGTGTCAAACTTCCTGGTGATGCCAGTGTGACTGTTCCAGTGAAGCCTGGAAAGCTGTCGGTTGGAGACAGTGCAACATTGGGAATTCGCCCCGAACACCTGCGACTCGATCGCAATAGCGCAACAGTAAACGGCGAAGTGTTAGTTGTAGAAAGACTGGGCGGACAAACCTATCTCTATGTCAAGATTGCAGGTGGAGACACCCTAATCGTGGAAACAGATGGAGATAATTCCAGCCAGTTGCGCGATCTTGTTCCTGTCCACATTAGCGGCGATCTTTGTCATCTGTTTGACTTACAGGGTGAAGCCGTTTCAAAAACTCATCGTCACCACCTAGCCGTTAGTAAATAAATGAACAGCAATACCAGCACCGGCTCAACAATGAAGCTCAATGAAGCATCTCTGTTTCGTTTACCTGGAAACGTGCGCGTACCGAATTACGATCGCCATCAAATTACTAATGGCATTGTGCATATTGGGGTTGGTGGATTTCATCGATCGCACCAAGCGCTTTATCTCGACGATTATTTCCATCAGAATCCTGGTAGTGATTGGGGAATCTGTGGTGTTGGATTGCTCGACTTTGACTATGACAGACGGATGCGGGATGCGCTTCAATCCCAAGATTGTTTGTATAGCTTAGTTGAGCGATCGCAAGAAGGCGATCGGGCTCGAATCATCGGTTCAATCACTCGATACCTGTTTGCACCAGACAATCGTCAAGCAGTTATTGAAGCATTAGCCGATCCCAAATGCCGAATTGTTACTCTAACGGTCACTGAAAGCGGCTACTACTACATTGAAGGAAGTGGCAATTTCGATGTAAACCACCCGACGATGCAGCACGATTTGCAACATCCCCACCAACCACTTGGGACATACGGTTTTTTGACAGCCGCACTCGAAAAGCGGCGTAAACAGGGGTTGGCACCCTTTACAGTCTTGTCCTGCGACAATATCCAGGGCAACGGCAACATGGTGCGGAAAATGCTAACGACATTTGCCGAAATGCGCGATCCAGAGTTAGGACGTTGGATTGCTGAACAGGTTGCGTTTCCCAACTGCATGGTCGATCGCATTACTCCGCTGACAACCCCAGCAGATATCAAAATGGTCGCGGAACAGTTTGGTATTGATGATGCATTTCCATGCGTCGCGGAGCCTTTCATTCAGTGGGTAATCGAAGATACATTTTGTGCAGGCAGACCCGATTGGGAATCCGTTGGCGTACAGATGACTAACGATGTTCATCCCTACGAGATGATGAAAATTCGGCTGCTCAATGCCAGTCATATGTTGATTGGCTATCTCGGCTCTCTGGCAGGTTATACCTACGTTTATGAAGTCATGGCCGATCCCTTGTTTGAGCAAGCAGTCGCTAACCTGATGGATGAGGTGACACCAACGCTCCAACCTGTTCCTGGGATTGATTTAGACGATTATAAAAAGACTCTAATTGAACGGTTTTCCAATCCCAAAATTCGCGATCAGCTTCCGCGCCTGTGCCTGAATGGATCGGCCAAAATTCCTAAGTTTGTTTTGGGATCGATCCGCGATAAATTACAACTTGGAGGTGCGATCGATTACCTAAGTTTGACGATCGCTGCTTGGTGTCAATACCTCAGTAGTCAGGATAAACAAGGGCAACCTATTCGCATTGATGACCCCTTAGCTGATATCCTCACTCAACAAGCCCGCTCAGGTAAAACAGATCCCAGACCCTTGCTCAGCCTGGTTGAGATTTTTGGAGATTTAGTACAGTCGCCACGTTTCGTCGAGACTGTTGCTGACAAGTTGAGCAGTTTGCATGAGTTTGGTGCTAAAGGAACGCTTGTCAGATCCTCGCAGGCACAGTAATGGCATTATCAACTTAAGCTGCGATTTTTAGCTTTATAGCTGTTGGCAGTTTCATTAGGACATAGACTATACAGTAGTAGTCTCCCCGCAACCTGTCATGGCAAAACCTTACAGTTATCACTTCCGCCAGAAAGCGATTCAAGCAATTGAAGTCGATAGTATCCAGAAAAGCCTGTGTCAGTAATTCAGGTCAACGGAATTGATTTGTACTACAACATTCAAGGTTCCAGCGAAAACGAGTCATTACTGCTGATAGCGGGGTTTGACAGTGACAGTTCAATTTGGGCTGCAATGATGCGATCGCTAGTTAAGCAGTATCAGGTGCTTCGCTTTGATAACCGAGGATCTGGGCAAAGTGAAGCGCCAGACAGTCCTTACAGCATCAAACAAATGGCGGCTGATGCAGCCGCGCTGTTGGATTACTTGAGCATTTCTCAAGTCCATGTGGTAGGTCATTCAATGGGTGGACAGATTGCTCAAGAACTGGCTTTGGCATATCCAGAAAAAATCCAAAGTTTGATACTTCTCTCATCTTTGGCAAAGGGAGATGAAAAATTTAATTCACTCATCAATTTGTTTGGCGACTTGACACAGAAATTAGAGGGAACGCTTTATCAGAGGGTTATCTTGCCTTGGCTGTTTACCGATGCGTTTTACTCGATTCCAGGGGTAATGGAACAACTCCTCATCTGGATTGAGAATCAACCATTTGGGCCGACACCTCATGGACTGTATCACCAAAGCCGAGCTATTCTTGGCAGTGATACCAGCGATCGGCTTGCAAACATTCATTGCCCTACGCTGGTTATGGTTGGCAAAGAAGACCTTCTTACTCCGGTCAGATTTTCGGAGCAACTAGCTCAAGGTATTCCCAATGCTGAACTAGCTATCATCGAGCAAGGCGGTCACGCCTTTGTAGTAGAGTTGGCGGATACTGTAGCGAAGGTCATGCTTGATTTTCTGGCGAAGCACAGACAACGCATCCTGTAATCCACACAGGAATAACTACTGCTCAGTTGCTTGAAGCGGATGGTGCCCAAATTGTCTATCTGCCCCCCAATTCGCCTGAGTTCAACCGCATTCAATGCTCGGCTTGGTTGAAAAGTCGAATTCGCAAACAGCTACGCCACTCCCATACTTTGCGCGATGCGATGGAAGCCGTTCTTAAGAGAGTGTCCTAATCTCTATGGCGACGGTTATATTTGGCAACAAATCTAATTTTGAATTCTTAACTTTTAAGTATTTGAGGATAACCTAATGTTGCTTGGCATAGATTTAGGAACAGGCTCTGCTAAGGCATTGCTCCTAGCGACAGACGGAACCACTATAGGTGAAGCATCAAGCTCTTATCCTGTTCGTGCACCCCACCCCGGATGGGCTGAGTCGGAACCAGAAGATTGGTGGTTAGCTGTTGCAAAGGCTGTTAGGAAGGCTGTAGGAAATCACGCCGATCGGGTACAGGCGATCGCACTTTCAGGGCAAATGCACGGTGTTGTCCTAGCTTCGGAGTCGGGTCAGCCACTGCGTCCTGCTATCCTCTGGGCAGATACTCGCTCTAGTGCCACGCTTAACACTTATCATTCGCTCGATACCGCTATTCTAGAGCGATTGGGCAACCCGATTACGGCTGGAATGGCGGGCCCGAGTTTGTTGTGGCTGCGAGAACACGAGGCTACTGTCTACAGCGAAGCGCGTTGGGCACTCCAGCCAAAAGATTGGCTGCGGTTACGGATGACTGGAGAAGTCGCAACCGAACCATCTGATGCTAGCGGTACTTTGCTTTACGATGTTGTGTCGGATAACTGGGCTGGGGAAGCAATCTCAGCGCTGAATCTACGCGGTGATTGGTTACCAAAAATTATCCCCTCTAGTGCGATCGCCGGCTACCTAACAACTATTGCTTCAGAGCATCTTGGCTTACCTGTTGGCTTACCAGTTATCGCTGGTGCTGCGGATACCGCAGCGGCGGCACTTGGTAACGGACTACTAGAGCCTGGATTAGTTCAACTGACCGTCGGCACAGGCGCTCAAATCATTACACCTCGATCGCAACCAATTATCGATCGTCATGGTCGTACACATCTCTATCGAACCGCCGTACCTAACCAGTGGTACGCCCTTGCAGCAATGCAAAATGCTGGGTTAGCGCTTGAATGGGTGCGAGGTATCCTCGGCTTGAGCTGGCAGGAAGTCTATACTAAAGCGTTTTCTGTTCCCCCAGGATGTGAAGGGTTGACATTTTTGCCCTACCTCACAGGTGAGCGAACTCCACACCTTGACCCCTATGTACGCGGGGCATGGGTGGGGCTGGGACTTCATCACACACAGGGGCACTTGATGCGGGCAGCTTTAGAGGGAGTTGCTTTTGCCTTGCGACAAGGTTTTGAGGCACTTGAGGCAACAGGTTTTAAAGCGACAGAACTGCGTTTAGCAGGCGGTGGAACGGCAGAAATGCCTTGGAAACAATTACTGACTGATGTATTGAGAATACCCCTCTATGCAACTACAGTTGCTGCTGCTTCCGCGCGTGGTGCAGCTCTACTGGCGGGTATAGGAATTGGCATATACGCAGATGCTAATGACACCATCAAACTGGCAGCCACACCAACGCTTGCTGCAACTCCGCAATCTGTTGATCCCACCCTAGAAGAGGCTTGGATGCGATATCAAGCGCTTTATCCACAACTTAAAAAAACTTGATAGGAGTTATGCCTCAAGGAGGACGTGCTAGAAGCTATATACAAATTATTCTTAAGCTAAGACTGCTTAATATCAGTCAAATAAAATAACTAATTTTACTACAATAAGAGGTAGATATTACATGAACATATTAGCTGGAATTAAGCTCCCAAAATCAGCCGAGAGTTCGGATGTATATATACGGTGTAATGAATCTGCATCTATAAACTACCAGGAAGATGACAAAAAAGTTGTTTTATCTCAGGGTGGTGTTGTCTCCTCAAATTCTTACTTTAATTCGTTTTACGAGAGATTTTATACTCAATATACAACTCTTAGCTCTATCTACTATGTGCTGAAACTTGAAGGCGATTTTAAAGTTTCTGTTTACCGAGAATTTGATGGACAAAAAAACAAAGAAATAATTTATGAAGAGAGCTTTGAGAAATGTCAATTCTCTGATCCTGTAAAAATCTCACCAATAAATCTCCTTCAAGGCAAAAAAGCGGGCAGAATATATTTTGAAATAACTTGTTCTAGTGAACAGGGCGAATTTAAAGGGGCATGGATAGCAACTGATGAAAGTAAAACTAGAGAAGTATCATTGGGGATTGTCATTTGCACCTTTAAAAAAGAGGACTTCATACAAAATACATTAACTGCAATTTTTCAAGATGAATTACTAGAAACCAAGGACTTTAAAGTATTCGTTGTTGATAATGGTAGAACTTTAGATGAAGCTGATTTCGGAAAGCCAAAACTGAGGCTAGTTCCTAATATAAATGCTGGTGGAAGCGGGGGCTTTACCAGAGGGTTGGTCGAAGCTTTAGAGGAAAAAAAATATTCTCACTTTTTGCTTATGGATGATGATATAGAGTTAGAAAGTGAATGTATTTATAAATTATTTCCTTTGTATGAATACGCCAATTCTGATTTTGCTGTAGCGGGTGGACTGCTAAATTTACAAAAAAAATATATGTTGTATGAAGCAGGAGCATCCTACAACGCCTATTCTAAAAATAGAGGATTTGGGCCTGGGGCATTAATTGCTTTAAATTATAATATCGATTTACGAGATTCTAATTCTCTCAACAGGTTGCTCAAGGAAGAAGATGTAGACTATGGCGGCTTTTGGTTTTTCTCTTTTTCTAAGGAACTTGTTGAACAAACTAAATTACCGCTGCCTTTATTTATCAAAATAGATGATGTAGAGTTTGGTTTAAGAATAAAAGAGTTGGGCAATAACATTGTAGCTTTTCCATCAATGGCGGTGTGGCATCAACCAGCGGCGGCCAAGAATGTAAATTGGGAAAATTATTATTATATCCGCAATGATTTAATAGCTTATTCCATCCATTATTCTCCAGAATATATGGATGCAGTTGAGCATTTGACAAAAGTAATACTTCAGGCTTTAGCCAAATTTGATTATAATCATGTAGAGATGGTTGTAAAATCTTTTGAAGACTATCTAAAAGGTCCAGATTTTATCAAAAACTCTGATCCAGAAACCTTTCACATGAGCATTGTAAAGCTTAGTAAAAGCTATAATAACCAAAATGAGGTAGATAAATTAGCTGGTACTAACCTTTTGACTAGGTGGTTTAAAGTTGCTGCTGAAGGTAGTAATGAATGGTCATCCGTAAGTGAAAAATGGAAAAGTGCTTCACAGGAGATGACATCTACTATATTTTGGCAGCAATACCTTGGGCTAAAGAACTAGAATTGAGAGCCTCCATTGGTTGATGGTTGACAGCTTAGACCGCCAGCAACTCAACGATTCACAACAAAAGCGCCTTGAGATTAATTGTGGTAGTTGACACTCCCCCGTCACAGGGTAGGGCGGTTTCATTCTCAGGAAAACCAAGCTTTTGTAAGGGCGATGCAAAGAAGGCCCGCCCCCACCCACAGATGATTTCATGGGCATTTCAGGCATCGGAGATCTTCATGAGGATTTGCCCCTACAAGAAAATGAAACAGCCCTGCCGCATTACGGCATTCCCACTTTCTGATATCCAATGAAAGCCAATTTACAGCAGATTGCAAGCTTATAGACGGCAATAGCAGCATTTAGAAAACCAGTTTTTTAGATGTTGAGGATTAATTAAATAAGCGTGCGAAGTGCGACCCTGATTTAGTATCAGATGGAAGCAACTTGAGTTAAATGATGACATAATCTTCGCCCACAACAGCTTGACTGACCTCTGGTTCCGGCTCTACTGGGTCGCTGTAATGAGTGTCAATGTGTCTGATGAAACTTTCTCGATAAGCTTTGAGATGCGAGTTAAGTGCTTCGATATCCTGCTGTCCGGTCGCGAAATTGCTATCTCTTCTAAATTGACCAGATTCCTTAACAAAAGCCATGTCCACTTGCCACAAAGCTCTATCAGTCGGGCGATATGACAAATCAACAATATCGTAAGCTGCGAAGCCTTGGGACTTCATAAAACTCATTACATCATACATCTGACCGAACAAAGTAACTTCTACAATTACATATTCAGTCTGCTGCAAAATTTCAGTTGCTCCCGCTAAAACATTTAATTCCTGTCCGTCTACATCAACTTTAATTAAATACGGGCCTGACAAGTTTCTTTCCCGGCATATTCCATCCAGGGTAATTGCTGGTATGTTTCTCAAATAAGAATTGCTGCTGTCAGTAACGCGATTTTCAGAAAGTGAAGAATGCACCATACCGGGACTGACGTTGAGGGTAAAAACTCCCGATTCTTTGGTTGCAGCAGCAATAATGTATTCTGCACTTTTGAGCTTGCGGCAAATTTTGGCGAGATAAGGTTCATTTTCCGCGATCGGCTCAATTAGCAAATGTCGCGAATTCGGGAAAGTTTCATAAAGGTTAAAAGTTCCCAATGCCGCACCGACATCAATCACAGTTTTTGGTTCAAAACCTAAGTTTTTAGCTAGCAGCAAGCTGCCTGACATCGAGTTTCTGAGAGTTCCTGTTTGTTGGTTCACAATTTTTCTCGTAATTTTTTGAAAGTATATAATAAACGTCCAATGTGTGGCATGGTGGGTTGATTCCTCAATAATCTCAAATATTCCACTATTCTCTACATTTTTTTACTAACAGGCTTTTGGGCCTGTTCCACAAGACAATTAATTTTTAATGGAACAGGCCCAAAAGCTTCTGGGATTGTTGCTAGATGTTAGCTAACCCAACCTGCTACTGTTTTGCCGACTTCTGCGCCTTGTTTTCCGGTTCGACAGATTGCAAAGCTTCGTCGAGAATTGCCCGCGCTTCTTCGGCTTTACTTCTAGCTTCTCGATAGCGGACGTTAGCTTGAGCAAAGTTTTTGAGAACCTTGAAACCATCTTTCAAACGACCAATTTCCTCGGCCGTCACAGCCTCATCTGTAAACAAAATGTCGATCGCTGCCCGGATTTTGAGTGCTTCTTCGCGGGATTCCATGACTTTCAATTTGAGACTTGCCAAATTGCTCAAAATCTGTACAGCTTCAGTAATCGCGTCCTCGCCGTCAGACGCAGCATCTTCGATATCCTTAACTTCAACAAACTGCTTGGGCCCAAATCCCTCCACGAGTTGTGTAGGCAGCTTGCCCTCATCCATGAGATCCATCAGCCGATCCATCGCTTCTTCGCGGGCTTTGGCTGAATCTTTCCCTTTGACAGTTAAAATAATTTCGGGGCTTTGAGGAAGTGTATAGCGAACCATATTTTGACAGCCTGTGCGCGAAAACAATTGAATGATATTTTATCTTTATTCGATCGCCAGTTGCAGCTATCAATCTGCTCCATTACCAACCGCTTGCCAAAACTTGACACATATACACTCAAAAGGAACCCTCGACAATGAAAGATAAATTTCTTAACTTTCTCAACTTGCTTTTAGTAGCTGATGTATTTTTCGTGTTTGCCATTTTTGGCTGGTTTGCGATCGCAGTAGCGGGTCGATCGACCGGGGTGAATCTCGGTTTTGATTTGTGGTACAGTCTCTGGCAGCCCGTATTTAATCCCGCCCTCGGAATTCTGATGGGCGGTGCTATTCTCAGCGGTATAATTAACCAAGTTTCTAAACGCCTCAATCCCAAGTAAAATTGATGTTTTGTTGGAAACGGTGATTGGCTGTGCTACTTAGTTGCCGATCGAACTTGTATGGTGCGCCAGAGATGAGGCACTAAATTAGGTCGATTAAGCTTGAAAATAAATAAGTAGTCAAAAGCGAGTGAAACGCTCCTCGAAGGAGCGATATCTTATGAAAGCCATCACAAAAGTTATGATAGCTTTACATTCTGTTACAGGGTAAAGTTTATTTTCGCCTACCTATTTACGTCGAAAATAAGAATTGGACGATCGGACTCTAAAAATATCAACTCATGTTCTGAGTAACAAAAGTCGGACATTAATTATGGGAGAACAAAAATGTATCGGTATCCTCACCAGCGGAGGTGACTGTGCAGGCTTAAACGCAGTTATTCGAGCCGTTGTCCACCGCGCAACGGGAACTTACAATTGGAAAGTGATGGGGATTCGTCAAGCCACCAACGGATTGATGAGTCGTCCCCCTCAAGCAATTCCCTTGGATATTGAGAAAGTAGACTCGTGGCTCACCATTGGCGGTACGATGCTAGGCACGACAAATAAGGGCAACCCTTTTGCTTTCCCGATGCCTGATGGGAGTCTACGCGATCGTTCTGACGACATTATCGAAGGCTATCATCAACTAGGTCTGGATGCCTTAATTGGTATTGGTGGCGACGGTAGTCTCGCCATTCTCAGGAAGATTGCTCAACACGGCAATTTGAATTTAGTTGCTATTCCTAAAACTATTGATAATGATGTCGGAATTACCGAGCGTTCCATCGGTTTTGATACTGCTGTCAATATTGCGACTGAAGCACTCGATCGCTTGCATTTTACTGCGGCCAGTCACAGTCGCGTCATGATTGTTGAAGTCATGGGACGCGACGCCGGACATATTGCGATCAGTGCCGGAATTTCTGGGGGAGCTGATATAATTCTGATTCCCGAAATCCCTTACACAATTTCCCAAATCTGCGCCCAAATCCAAGAACGCCAAGACCGGGGAAAAAACTACTGTTTAATTATAGTAGCGGAGGCAGTTCGCACTGAAGAAGGCGAATTAGTAATGCACACAAATCGCTTAGGTCAAAGTCGATTAGGCGGAATTGGTCAGTATTTAGCTGATACAATCTCTGAGTGCAGCGGTGCAGAAACTCGCGTCACTGTTTTGGGACATATTCAACGCGGAGGAACTCCTTCATCGCTAGAAAGATTAATTGCTTCTGCTTTTGGCGTCGCAGCAGTTGATTTAATTGCCGAAGAGAAATACGACTGCATGGTATCTTGGCAAAAGCGGGAAGTTGTGAGCGTTCCTCTGGAAGATGCGATCGCCAAATACAGACCTGTAGAATTCGATGGTACTCTGGTTAAAACGGCTCGCGGTTTGGGAATTTGTCTGGGAGACTAGACAATTACCCGTCCGATTTCTCAAAGATTAACAATTTGTAGTGAGGGCTAAAGTCCTTTCTTTCTCAACTCAACAGCAAAGACTAAAGTCCTTACTACAAACATTTTGCACTTGTGAAAAAGGTTTAGGGTGTAATCCGCCCAAAAGTCGCATCGCCCGCCTGCCAGTTTGGATGCCGCAGAGGTACGATGGAATATAGGGAAGGGAGGCCAAGCCCGGTAAGGTTAAGCTTGGCGAAAATACCCACAGGAAGGGAAAAATGACACTTAACTTGCGGCGACCGATTTTAATTGGGGGAATAGGACTTTCAGCAGCGCTGTGGCTGTTGGAAACTCTACAGCATTCGGGTTCAGAAATGGGCGAAACGGCACTCATCGGCTTGGCGGCTGCCGGTGCGGGGTATTGGTGGTGGAAACAACAATCCCCCAAACTCGAACTCGCACTCCCGCAACCCCTAGCGAACAGGGAAGCAGCCGAAAAAGCGATCGCGGCTTCGGAAGCAGCAATGAATTTGCTAGCCTCAGAAGCTCAAAACTCCGCAAATCCAGCTAATCTAACAGCAAAGCTCGATCGGCTCAGAGCCGAATTAGACAGACAAGATTTACGGATTACCGTAACTGGCGGCAAAGCTGTCGGCAAAACTGCCTTAATTCAAGTTTTAAATTCTAATTGGGCCTCTCAACACCCGCAAAAGCTTAGTTTACAAGAAACAGCACCGCTGTTTGCTAATACAAATGCCGATGCCAAAATCAACGGTGATTTAGTGCTGTTTGTGACAGCGGGCGACATCACGGATTCCGAATTTAAAACATTATCTCAGCTAGCTTCTGCCGGTCAGCGCGTGCTGTTAGTCTGGAACAAACAAGACCAATATTTGCCTGAACAGCAGTCGCAGGTTTTGAACTCTTTGCAGCAAAGAATGGAAGGCATATTGGGGACAGAAGATATAATTGCGATCGCAGCTTCTCCCAATTCTATTAAAGTGCGCCGACACCAAGCCGACGGCACATTTCAAGAACGCATCGAAAATCAAGTCTCTCAACTTGAGCCACTGACGGAAAGATTGACTAAAATCTTAACTGAAGAACGGCAACAGTTGGTCTGGGCTAGTGCAGTGCGCGAAGCTGCAAGTATCAAATTAGAGGCGAAAACCTTCTTAAATGCAGTCAGGCGCGATCGAGCACTTCCCATTATCGAACAATATCAGTACATCGCTGCCGCCGCCGTCTTTACTAACCCGGTTCCAGCTTTAGACTTGCTAGCAACAACCGCCATCAGCACCCAACTCGTAATTGACCTCGGCGCCATCTACCAGCAAAAGTTTTCCTTAGAGCAAGCTAAGACAGTAGCAGCAACTTTGGCTAATCAAATGTTCAAATTGGGATTAGTAGAACTGTCTACTCAAACTATTACTGGACTGCTGAAAAGCAATGCTGTCACCTATGTAGCAGGAGGCGCGGTGCAGGGAATTAGTGCAGCATATTTTACCAGAATAGCTGGACTGAGTTTAATTGAATATTTCCAAAGTCGAGAACTGGAAAATGCTGCCACAGGCATTTTAAATATCGACCAGTTGACTAAAACTTTGCAAGCAGTATTTACGCAAAATCAGCAAGTTTCCTTCTTGCAATCTTTCGTCAACCAAGTGGCGAGTCGCCTTTCATCTCAGGTATCTGGGCCCGAAACCGTTAAGTCGGCGGTCAATTAGAAGTAGTCCAGCGTCTGATGTTGTTAAATTCGGTCGATCGCCCATGATATCCGTAGGGACACGGCACTGCCGTGTCCTAGCCGCAGCCCATTAAGAAACCGTTAATTCACGGGTTAATTAAAATTAGTCCAGCATCTGATATTAAATCCGCTCAATCGCCCAGGATATCTGATATTAAATCCGGTCGGTTGCCCAGGATATCCCTAGGGACACGGCACTGCCGTGTCCCTACCTAATTCCCCAATAAAAAATTATAAATTTATAAAAAATTGTATTAAAATAAGAAATAGGATTTATAATTCGACGATCAATTATACCTGCTTAAAAAAGCCGATCGCCAATGGCTGACAATTCCCTTCAAGAAAATCGCTTATCCCTTGCCCGCGCCAGTTTGCGCGAAGCCCTGGCGCGCTATTCCCACCTGCGCCAAGGGAAAAAAAACTCGAATAATACAGAATTAGAAGCGGCGCTGCAATATCAGTTAGATATCTTAACTTCCACCTCAGAAAAACTAGACCACAACATAATCCGCATTGCTACTTTCGGCCTAGTCAGCCGCGGCAAGTCAGCCGTATTAAACGCGCTTTTAGGTCACAAAATTCTGCAAACAGGCCCTCTCAACGGCGTGACTCAGTGGCCGCGTTCCGTGCGCTGGAGTGTGCCTTTATCGTTCCTTGACAGCGGCGACGAATCCCCCCAATCCCCCCTTGGCAAGGAGGGGAAAGGAGGGGTGCAAGTTGAATTAATCGATACTCCCGGACTTGATGAAGTTGGCGGCGAAGTGCGCGGCGAAATGGCGAAACAAGTAACTCGCCAAGCTGACTTAATTCTGTTTGTCGTCGCAGGCGATATCACCCGCACTGAATATCAAGCACTGTGCGAATTGCAAACAGCTCAAAAACCGCTGATTTTAGTTTTTAATAAAATTGACCTTTATCCAGAATTAGACAGAAAAGCTATTTACCAAAGTTTGCAAGCGCTGGGAAATTCTGAAGAGTTAGCAGCCGCTGCGGTAACAGAGGAAACAGATAGCGAAAATTTGTCCGATCGCCCAAACAACTCCTCCGATAAATCTACTGCCAAACCACCCGCTAAAACTGCCAAATCTTTAGAAATAGTCATGGTAGCCGCCGAACCAGCACCGGTGCAAGTGCGGGTGGAATGGTCCGACGGAAGAGTCACTAACGAATGGGAGTCGCCGCCCGCGCAGATAGACGAACTCAAACATAAAATTCTCACAATTCTTAACAGAGAAGGTCGATCGCTCCTCGCTCTAAATGCTTTAGTTGAAGCTAGAGATGCCGAAGCAAACATTGCCCGTCACGTTCTCAAATTGCGACAAACAGAAGCCGAAGATTTAATCTGGCAATTTGCAAAATATAAAGCTTTGGCTGTCGGTTTAAATCCAGTGGCCTTCTTGGATGTAATGGGAGCAAGTGTCGCAGATTTAGCCTTAATTCGCTCTTTATCCAGACTTTACGGCTTACCCATGACTGGTTACGAAGCCGGGAAACTTTGGCAGACTATTTTCTCCAGTGCTGGCGGCGTACTTTTGGGAGAATTGGGCAGCAGTTTTCTGTTGGGATTTGGCAAAAGTGCGGCGGCTGCTGCCCCGCACATCGGCTTTTCTACTTTTGCCGGAGTAGCTGTCACTCAAGCTAGTTTAGCAGCTTACGGAACCTACGCTGTCGGTCGCGCCGCCCAAGTTTATTTAGAAAAAGGCTGCACCTGGGGCCCCCTGGGACAAGATACGGTAATTCAAGAAATTCTCGCCACCATCGAGCGCAATACAATTATCGATCGCTTGCAGCAAGAGTTTAAAATATGACACAAACAACAGCCATTACTGAAATCATCCAAACTTTAGCAGATGTTGAATCTCGATTTATTCAATATTACGCGAACTGAATCCGAGGGATTTTTCCCAGAATGGTATGCAGATTTACCCGAAATTACAGAAGTCGATAAAGCCGAGCTCAATTTAATCCGGCGGCGATATCTTTATCATTTAAATGATGGAAGCCTTACAGAAGGAACCGTTACGCTAATCATGGGTTCGCCTCTATTGGAACGAGCGGGTTTTTACGATCCACCTTTTAAAATGATGGCTGAAAAATCTGTACAAATTGTTTTAGATGACGAGGATGATGAAGTAGAAACTCTCAAGGGACGGATTGATGTTTTAGTGATGCAAAATCAGTTTTGGGTGACACTCTTAGAGTCGAAGCGCACTACCATTTCAGTAATGTCTGCACTTCCCCAAACACTAGCATACATGACCGCCAATCCCCGGAAGGATAGACCGAGTTTTGCTGCGATGACAAATGGTAGTGAAATTGTATTCGTCAAGCTAGACTTTCAGAATCCGCCTAAATATGACTTATCAAGAATATTTTCACCTGTTCCTCTAATGAACGAACTTTATACGGTTCTTCAAGTCTTGATAAAAATTGGTCAACTGATATCAATTCCGGTGGCACCGGAATGATATAAACGGAGGACACGGCAGTGCCGTTTCCCTACCGCGATTAATTGTAGGGACACGGCAATGCCGTGTCCTGATTGTGGGTAATATTAATTCCGATGCTACCTGATTTGATATGATTCCCAATTCTTTAATCGAAAATCGAAAATCGTATTACCGTCTCGCGATTCTCACACCTTCCCTAAAATGTGCGATCGTCGCAATTACCGCTATAGAAAAGTAAAAAATTCTAATCAGCCAAAAACAAACCCGCATTGACCAAGAAACAATAGTCGGAGCAATACCGGTTAGCTGTACAAATCTGGAATTAACTTTTTTTTCAAAGCTGTCAAGGTCTTTCATCTCCGATTGTTTAGTTGGGATAACCGGAAACTGACCAGTATATACGTAATAACCGATAAAACCCGACAATCCAACTTTTCTATTCAAAAATGAGTTAGTTAATGTTGCAGTTTGCGCGGGTAATAATTTATCCGACTCCTCTACTTTTTCCAGCCAAGAATTATATCTAATAGCTGGCGTAATCATGAACACTAAGGGAACTATAACTATCAACAAAGCTGCACTAATTTTGCGACCGTATTTAGGGTGTAGGAGATTTGTCGCCACACCCACTCCCATACCGATAAAAGCAAATATCAATATATTTAACAGTTCAATAATTTCGATGCCTCTCAACAAATCGCCGATAATCAAAATTGTATATAATAATTTGTCTGCCAGTAGCAGAGCTGCCCACTTGATGACAATTGAAACGCCTACAATAGTAGCTATAATCGCCACATACCCGATGGCACCTAGAACGTAGAGTAAAATCGAACCGACTTGTTTTAATGACTGCATGGAATTATTCACTAACTGAAAGTTTAGGAGTCGGATTGACCAAAAAATTTCAAATTTTAGAGCAATCTGGAGTTCCAAATTTGATTTTTAAAATTGATTAGCTTGACATCTTGAAATCAATCTAAAATCTACAATCGATCGACAAGTTCCCGCGCCGCCGCTTTGGTAACTTGTGCGATCCGTTCCTTCACAACACTCTCTTCGATCGCCCTCGGCTCTGATTCCTGTTCGCGATCGATCCCCAACCATAAAAGATACTCGATATTACCGGCCGGGCCAAGTAAAGGCGACCACGTTAAGCCGCGTTGCTGCCATCCTAAAGCTGTGGCTGCCTTCCACACTTGAAAAATCGCATCGGCTTGAGTTGCTGAGTCTCTCACTACGCCTTTTTTCCCGACTCTCTCGCGCCCTACCTCAAACTGCGGCTTTACCAGCAACACCGCTTCTCGCGGTGGTACCAACAATTCCCACAGCGCCGGTAAAATCTTATCCAGGGAAATAAACGACACATCTACTACCGCCAAATCTGCTCGCTCAGAGTCGCCGTAAAGCTCAGTAGCAGTCATGTACCGCAAATTGGTGCGTTCTTTCAAAATTACCCTCGGATCGTTGCGCAAGCCCCAATCTGCTTGACCGTAGCCAACATCTACGCCGTAGACTAGGGCTGCGCCGGCTTGCAGGAGACAGTCGGTAAAACCGCCTGTGGAAATGCCGCCGTCGAGACAAATTCTGCCTGCAACGGGAATAGCAAAAACTTCTAAAGCTTTGGCTAATTTGTCGCCGCCTCTAGAAACATAGCGCGATCGCTCTTTGATCTGAATTTTTGCTGCAATATCAACCTCAGTGCCCGGTTTGTCAACTACCTGTTGGTTGATGGAGACTTTTCCCGTCCGAATCAATGCCTGAGCTTGCTGTCTGGAGCTGCACAAATCTAGGCTGACCAATAAAGTGTCTAGTCGCTGTTTAGCCAAGGTTTTTAATCTGTACGGATAGGGTTAAGAACAGTACCAGATTAGCACTTACGCACAGGCCCGACTGCTGATTTTTGGCGAGCATTTTGGTTTTGCGCTCATTGAGGGGCGATCGCCCCCACCTAACATTATGTGACTGAGATCGCTCTGATTGTGTAGTTGGATCACAGATATACCTTCATAAAATCACATAAAAATTTGGGCTACTAGCGGATGATTTATATGCAGCTAAAAGCGCTCCAAATACCATCAGGGCGATCGATCATGAAAACAATTAACTTTCCTATCAGAAATGCGGGCAATTGTCAAGAAAATCCCCTGGCCTTCATCAGCGGTGATATCATTCACATTCTTTACCCCAACGGCGAAGTAGAAGCAAGAACCGCCGAACAAGTCGATCGGCATCAAACCAAAAATCCCCTGGACAAATGCCTCGTCTGGGGATGTATTGGCGATTTTTAACACCGCTTCAAAAAAATAATGCAATTATAGGGAAGCTCCAAACCCTTAATTCATCAGTCATTCCCAATTATTCAAATCTTTAATCTCAAATTTTTAATCTCAAATCTTTAATCTCAAATTTTTAATCTCAAATTGTCTAACCCATAAAAAAAGATCGCTTGGAGGCTGTGAGGCCAAAAAAAGCGATCGATCCAACTGCTACTAACTGCAAGCCACAAGCGCAATTTGCTGTTAAAAGAAGTAGCAAATTGACTTAAATATCTTGTTCGCTCAATTCGCGAATCAAGTAATCAAAAGGCTGCTCCAAAAAAGGCCCTACAGACAAGCCAGCAGATGCCACCTGAGCCTTAACCATCTCCTTCATAATGCCAATTCCCATCACCGTCGGGCCAATGGGAACGCTGAGAGAATTGTAAGTTTCGCGCAAACCTTGCAGCACGCGCTCGTCGAGTACGTCGGTACTTCCGGCCACCAAGGCGTAAGTAGCATAGCGCAAGTAGTAGTCCATATCCCGCAGACAAGCCGCATAGCGGCGAGTCGTGTAGGCATTTCCGCCCGGACGGATCAATTCAGGCTGTTCCGCAAATAGCTGAATACCAGCTTGCTTGACAATTGTCGCAGCATTGCTGTTAATCGCTGCCGCCGCCTGTACCCGTGCGGTACCCGTTGCAAAATAAGATTTCAACCGATCGATACCATCTCGGTCTAAATACCTACCAGCAACATCATAATTTTCAATCAGGCTCGTCACTGCATCGCGCATAAGTTTCTCTCCCAAAAATCTTTATCAATACTTTGCTATCTGAGACAGACCGCCTATTGTAGACTACTACAAATCGGCGTTTGATTAAGATTTGAGATAGGATTTTCACGAAGGGTAGTCTATCCCCGGCAAACGACCGCAAAATTCAGCCGTTTGCCTTGTATCTTCAGCCGAAAAATCGACAGGGCAAGAATCTCGAACTGCCCGACTGCACTGGGCCCCTATTTCTAAATTCTGTAGCCCTAGATACAAAATAGTGGGTACTGAAGGCCTACGATCGCCCAAACAGTATGAAATCGGCCGATCGCCAAGACACAACCAATATCAGGAGTAAGTCATGTTCCAGACGCCCCAAGAAGCCTTAAATTACATAAAAGAAAATAAAATCCAGATCGTTGACCTAAAGTTCATCGATATGCCGGGGATCTGGCAGCACCTTTCCCTGTACCACGACCAAATCGACGAAACCGCATTCACAGACGGCGTACCCTTCGACGGTTCCAGCATTAGGGGCTGGAAAGCCATCAACGAATCTGACATGACGATGGTCATCGATCCGACAACCGCTTGGATGGACCCGTTCATGGCAGAACCGACCATCAGCTTCATTTGCAGCATCAAAGAACCTCGCACCGGCGAACCGTACAGTCGCTGTCCCCGCACCATTGCCCAAAAAGCCATAGACTACTTGCTTTCGACCGGTCTCGGCGATACAGCATTCTTTGGCCCGGAAGCAGAATTCTTTATTTTTGACGACGTTCGCTTCGACCAAACCCAAAATTCCGGCTACTATTACGTAGATTCGATCGAAGGTCGCTGGAATTCCGGCAAAGAAGAAGCAGGCGGCAACCTCGGCTACAAACCGCGTTACAAAGAAGGTTATTTCCCAGTAGCACCAACCGATACCTCACAAGACATGAGAACGGAAATGCTGCTGACAATGGCAAAATGCGGCGTACCCATCGAAAAGCACCACCACGAAGTCGCCACCGGCGGTCAATGCGAACTCGGTTTCCGCTTTGCCACTTTAGTTCAAGCCGCTGACTACTTGCTGACTTACAAATACGTCATCAAAAACGTCGGCAAAAAATACGGCAAAACCATCACCTTCATGCCCAAACCGCTGTTTAACGACAACGGTTCCGGGATGCACGTTCACCAGTCGATTTGGAAAGACGGCCAACCTCTATTTGCAGGCGATCAATATGCAGGTTTCAGTCAAATGGGACTGCATTACATCGGCGGCATTCTCAAGCACGCACCGGCACTTTTGGCAATCACCAACCCCACGACCAATTCCTACAAGCGTTTAGTTCCCGGCTTTGAAGCGCCTGTAAACTTAGCTTACTCTCAAGGAAACCGATCGGCATCAGTGCGGATTCCGTTGTCGGGAACAAACCCCAAAGCCAAGCGGTTAGAATTCCGCTGTCCCGATGCCACTTCCAACCCCTATTTAGCATTTGCAGCCATGCTGTGCGCCGGCATAGACGGCATCAAGAATCAAATCGATCCGGGCGAACCTTTGGACGTGGATATCTACGACCTTTCCCCTGAAGAATTGAGCAAGATTCCTTCAACTCCCGGTTCCTTGGAAGGCGCTTTAGAAGCTTTAGAAAAAGACCACAGTTTCTTAACTGAAACCGGGGTATTTACCGAAGACTTCATCCAAACATGGATTTCCTACAAACTCGACAATGAAGTCAACCCGATGCGGCTGCGTCCTCACCCTTACGAGTTTGCTTTGTACTACGACTGTTAGATAGTTAATAATCCAACCTGAACAATTGAGAATTCTCATTGTTTGTCGTTGATGTCTATCGAAAAAAAGGTCGCCCTTGCAGGCGACCTTTTTTAATAATTTATGCGAACTCAAAATTTTATATCAAGTCCGGTGGCATCCTTCGTGTATTGATCTGTGAGCGTCCATAACCGTGCTGTACTTATTCAATTTGGTTAAGCCACACTAGCTTCTGAGCTAATCTTTGATAGACCTGCGCTCTAGGGTAGCTCTGTCTCCTCCAACAACAACTTTTCAGCGACTTGAGAACCATACACGTGGGTTAACAACGTTGGCAACCATTTATTTCGAGTGATATATGGGGGATTCACACCACAATCCAACAGAAGGTCTCGCAAACGCTTAAACAAACCATACACCTGCTTGTCTAAATCCGGGACATATCCTCGAATCTCTTCGATAAACTCTAGTGATCCACCCAGCAATCCAAAACGTTCATGTGATTTCATCAGCCCCCACTTACCTTGGGCTGAATAGATAACGCTGTCTGAAGTATAAGGATTTATACCCAACCTCGGTCCAATTAGCCTATCTTCTTCTGTTCCAGAGTACCCCTCAAGAAACTCTGATAATGGGATATAACAGTGAGCGGGTCTATCCTCTGGATATCCTGTAGGTAGTAGTGAGATATAGCAGCCTGTATCACCTAATTTTACTGCTGCGTTAATCAGTCCGTCAATCAGGAGAAGGTCATTTTCACCGTCACAAGGATAGATAATTGTACGTCCTATTACCTGTGATGAAAAAGGTTCCTTAAACGGATTGTCGTGAACAAAAACTTTCCGAAGAAAAGGCTCTGCTTCTAAATGAAATTCATCTTCAATGAGAGTGTGCATATAATTGAGTCTTGTTATTATTTCCATCAAGTCCATAATCTCAAATCTCAAATCTCAAATCGGATGACCGTCTATCCGCCTTGCTGGCGCGGTGTTGCTGTTGTGGTAAATTAGCAATTTGCAGCAATTAGCAACTAGCAGATAATGTCTGATATTTTTGTGATGGTACGCAATCAAAATAACATGGCAATGACTTCAGTTGATGGCATTGCCTTCATTACTTTACTAAATCGGGACGGACGGGTACTGGCCGAGGAGACAGTGGCTTTGATGGAGGCAGATGCGGGATTTGATGACTTGGCAGCAGGACAATATACTGTAATAGTTAGGCATGAACTGGTTGAACCGCGATCGGCTACCTGGGATGTCACAATCACCAATGAAGATCAAGTAATCATACTGACATTTGTCTATCTAGAACCCGAACGGGTACTGCTTCGCATCCTAGCTACAGTTGAAGAGAGACTATAATCATGACAGCTAAAGTTATTCCATCACAGTCAATTAAAATGTTTCGCTATCGAGTGCATTTCTTGGCAAAAGACCTTTGGAAAGAGAAAAACCCAGTTGGTCGGATGAATCTGGCTTTACAGTTAGCGGATGCGGCGACAACGCTGGCTAGACTGGAAGTGGAGGAGATGCACAAATTTCAACAAGAGCCTGCTAGCCTTGAGGCTTTAGACTCGACGGAACCTGAAAAGTTTTGAGTGCGTGAGATTGCTTTGGGAGCCTCGCGGAACGCTTGCGTAAATGACAAATCAAAACTATTTTAGTCGATCGATCTGCGAGTAAAAAAATTGTATGTATAAAATTCAATCTGCCTGCAACACAACAACTTTCAGCCTTGCGAGGTAATTTGTTGTCAAAAAAACTGCGTTACACTTATATAAGTATCTTTATAAAACAACATAAAAGCATGACTGTTGCCTATCCCCGCAAGCTGCGCAACGCAATGGGAGCGCGCGAGATTTTAGCTCGAGTAGTGCACGATCGCGAACTGCACCTGATCACCCTCAACCGCTACCGCTACAGCGAGCAGCGCAGTTGCAAAGACCTCACGGACGTGATCGAACGGCTCGACGGCGAACCGGCCGAACTCGTGCGCGACCTCTCCCGCCACATTTCCGACGAAGCGCGACACGCTATGTGGCTCACCGACTTGCTGGTAGACTTGGGCCAAAATGTGGGAACGCCGCCGGGAATCTCCTACATTGACGAATTTGACCGCCTGCTGGACAAAGAGCAATACGACCCGAAAAGCAACCTCGATGACAGTGTAATTGCAGGCTTAGTCGCGATTAATGTCACCGAAAAGCGGGGCTGCGAATACTTCTCAGCCCACATCCACGCCCTCAAACAGGCTCCCCAAACCGCAGAAAACGTCAAAATCCGCGAAACTATCGAAAAGATTTTTCCCGAAGAAGCTGGTCACGTCCGCTGGGGCAACCGCTGGCTCGCCCAAATAGCTGCCAAAAGCCCGGAACACCGCCAGAAGGTGGAACAGGCAAAGCGCAAGTATGTGGCGATCGAACAAGCAGCTTTTGAATCGGGAATGGATATCATGCTGGGGGCAGAACTCCGCCGCGTCACCCGCCTCGTGGATATTGCCAACACCATGCCGATGTGGGAACGCCCGCAATACCTGATGGAACGCTTGCCCATGACCTTGCTGGCCCCGGATCTGCAAATGACCAGAGTCGATGTTGCTCAGCGGGCCTGGAACCGCGACCCGCAGGCATTTGTGGAGAAACTTGTGCCGATGTTCCTCAACGGCTTGAATACCATTGAGAAGAAGCCGGCCCCGACCAAGCCCAAGGCTTAAACACTGGCGAGGGCTTGTGCGCAAAGCGACTAGAAACCCGCTTTCTTCCTGCCTGTCTCGTTGAGGGACACGATATTTCTGCAAGAAACCGGCTTTCTTTTCTAGAACTTACGCACGGGGTGTCATCACCTTGGTTTCTTCCCTGGGGAGCGAACTCAAAGCGTAAGTTTTTGTCAAGAAAGCCGGTTTATCAAGGTTTTTGTGTGTAAGTCCTATTTTTGTAAGTCCTAAATAGGAAGTAAACTGATTATTGGAATAGTTTTCCGTCTAAATATAATCATGACTAATAGCGAGCCGAACATACAAACAGCTTCCACAGAAAGCCTCTCAAGTGAAAGTGCGATCGCCTCCGAGCAGGTCGAAAAAGCCACAGCCGTCACCTATGCAGAAGAAATTGAAACTGTCATCGCCAGCATGGCTGTAGACCAAAAAGTGATGGTCGGTCAAAGTGAAGCTGGCGGACATCTTTGGAAGTTTAAGTACGGCAGTGTTGAAGTGTTCGTGCAACTCACCGGCGAAACCGAAGATGATACTTTGACTGTTTGGGCTTTTGTACTGCAGTTGCCAGCCAAGAATGAAGCTCAATTAATGCGGAAAATCCTAGAAATGAATTGGCTGTCTACTTTGGAATCTCATTTTGCCATTGTTGACAATCAAGTTGCGGTAGTATCGACTCGGACGATCGCCGAAATCTCTGCCGGGGAAATTTCTCGGGTTATTACTATTGTCGCCACTATCGCCGATGATAATGACGATATTCTGCAAGCAGAATTCGGTCAGTAGTCATTAGGGTGCGCGACTTTTGAGCGAGCCACACTCCGCTAAATTATTGACCGTCGCGCACCTGACATTTAAGTAGCGTGCGCGAGTTTTGGGTCTATTTATTTATTAAAAAGAAATGGTTTTACAGATGAAGCCATACGCTCTAATTCTCGTTTGTTGTGTTTGAGGAGATTATGTCCCCATAACTCATTTGTGTTGTCAGAACAATCTTTCGCAAGAGCTTCTCCAATCTCCTCAAAATTCTTGTTGATGTCTGTCCTTAGATTCTCTGGTTCAGATAGCACTCCCAGCACGAATACTCTTGCTTTTAGATCATCTGGAATATGACTTTCTACATAAGTCAACCGATTTTCCTGATCGTCGAAATCAATGAGTAAAACCATCATTCTTTGTGGTAATTGTCGCATTTCAGACGCATACTTCTTCGTGAATTCCTCCACAGTTTTTTTCCAACCACCAGGAAGTGGCAGGACTTTAACAGCACGGTTATTAAGGTTTGGCGCAAGAAGAAATCCGTTGGCAATCTGGCGATTAGCATCATCTTCGGCCAACACATGAATGTGCGGTTGATACTTATTACTCATAGCTCTATGTCGCCACCAATCAAGGCATTTATCAGGTCGCCTTTAACAGACATCTCACTCAGCGGTCTGACTAAAGTTGGCTCTAAGTGGCTTTTGCGATCTAATACAAAGGTATTTTCATTTGAAAACTTGCGGATTGCTTCAGGATTATGCGATGTCACTAAGATTTGACCGCTATTTTTAAATGAGCGTCGCAGAGACATTACAAAATGTCCCACCTCCGATAAGGATAGATAGTTATCTGGCTCGTCCCAAAAGCAAAAAAGTGGGCCATAAAATTTATTAGCAGCCAAGACAACAGCGCAAAGAAAAAAGCATTTCTCCCCGTCAGATAAGTCATTAAATTCAATACTCAGATTCGCATTATTTGCTTCAAACCGAACAATCATGCTTTTCGAGTCTTTGCCGATTAGTTCATTCAGAAAATCCTGAATGTCAGGCATGACTTCTCGCAGGTATTTATCAACCTGTGTGTAGGCGGCAGGATAGCGACTCAGTAAGCCCGAAACCCACTCCCCAAAGTTTGAGCCATCTCGCTTTGGCTCCAAAGTTTCACCGTTGGAGTCTCCAGTCATCAAGCTGGGAATCGGGGCTAAAATGATCGTGCGAGCCAGCCAAGTCTTGAAAATATGAAGCGGATCGGTCTCAGATTGCTCCTGAATTACGGGAAGGGCAACAAGATGCCAATCTACCCGAAACTGAGCTTCACGATTTGGGGAGCTGGTGTGAAGAGTGACTTGGGCTTCTTTTCGAGAGTAAATTGGATCTCCTGCAACTAGCAGTTGCTCTTCAAAAACTCGCAGCTCTCTAAATTTTTCTGGTAAATCTAAGGCAAGGACATATTTGTATAATTTATCTTCGAGTAATACTTCTATTTCAAACCGGATCGGAACATCAGACCTTCCACGAGCGAAATCTTTCGAGCTAATAAGGTTAAGTTTTTCAAGGTCGCGCATTCTATTGATGCCTCGACAAATCTTCTGAAGGACTTCTAATGCAGAGGCAGTAGTTGATTTACCTGCACCATTTTTTCCAATCAAGAGAGCAGATGGCATCCCCTTTATGGGCAGTTCAAAGTTTTCTAGGCATCTGAAGTTGTGTACATATAGTCTTTGGAGCATAGCAAAACAATTCCAAGGAGTGGGGAGTGAAAAAAATTTTTAAACTTTTTGAAGTGCTTAATTAGGGAATAGGCATTGCCATAAACTTCCAAAAAGTTCGGGTGCTTTTCTGAGCTAGAGACGGATGAGTTGCCGAACAATTAATCCCCGCCGCCAACTTTTACCTCCAACTCGTCAAAAAACACCACTGCCCCAAATTTACTCCGTACTTAAAACTTAATATGCAGGCCCTGCGATCCAAGCAATAGTGATTCCCAGCCCCAAACCTACAAGCACTTGAAAAGGAGTGTGTCCCAACAACTCTTTGAGGCGAGCCTCATTAAGGTTGTGATCTTCCTCAAAAAACTCGTCAATAATTTGGTTGAGGATGCGAGCTTGCTTGCCTGCGGCTTGGCGGACGCCTGCTGCGTCGTACATCACAATAATTGCAAAGATCGCAGCGATCGCAAAGTCCGGACTTTCCCATCCCATCGTTTGTCCGACTTCAGCAGCCAAAGCGCCCACAAAAGACGAGTGAGCGCTGGGCATTCCCCCCGTTGTTACCAAATACTGAAGATTAAACTTGCGATTTTTGACCAACTCGATCGGCAGCTTCATGATCTGAGCCGCCAGACAAGCGAGCAAAGCAACCACGAGTACATGATTGTTTAATATGCCGCTGCAAATTTCCTGCATAGTGTTTGGTATTTCTAGTTACTGCGGCTGGTAATAAAATCGGCTATCGCCAGCAGCGGTAGAGCTTTGCTCCCAAACACTGCCAATTGAGCCTTAGCATCAGCAACAAGCTGTGAAGCCTGGCGCCGAGACTCCTCAATTCCCCACAAACTGGGAAAAGTGACTTTTCCTGCTTTAACATCTTTGCCAGCAGTTTTGCCTAGTTGTTCTTGGGTAGCAGTAATATCCAGAATGTCGTCAACGATCTGGAAAGCCAGCCCAATATTTTGAGCGAAACGAGACAGCCGCTGCAAATCCGCAGCCGAGGCCCCAGCGAGAATTGCCCCACAAACTACGCAGGCCTCTAACAGCGCGCCTGTTTTGTGAGCGTGAATGTAATTCAAAGTTTCCAGAGAAACATCTGTCTTTCCTTCCGATTCCACGTCAACCACCTGACCGCCTATGAGTCCACCAGCCCCGGCAGCGCGAGCCAAATAGGCGATCGTCTGCAACACCTGCTGGGGGGGTACGTTCTCAGTTTTAGTGGCGATAAATTCAAAAGCATAGGTCAGCAAACCATCGCCAGCCAAAATGGCGATATCATCGCCATAAACCTTGTGGTTCGTCAGTTTGCCGCGCCGGTAGTCGTCATTGTCCATTGCCGGCAAATCGTCGTGGATCAGCGACATGGTGTGGATCATTTCCAAAGCGCAAGCTGTGGGCATTGCCATGTCGGCAGTGCCGCCGGCCAGTTCGCAGCTAGCCAGACACAGGATCGGACGCAGGCGCTTGCCCCCCGCTAGCAGCGAGTAGCGCATTGCTTCGTAAATTTTCTCTGGGTAGATGACCGGCAGTGCACTGTCGAGAGCTACCTCGATCGCCTCTTTTCGCTTGACTAGATAAGTAGATAAATCGAAAGAGGATTCCGGTTGGGACGAACCCATTTCTGTTGCCAATACCATCCCTTGCTCTCTTGTACTGAATAATTACGTGGGATATTGTGAGCCGTTCGGGTCGATCGTGCCGACTTTTACGGCGGTAGTTGCTCGAACTCCGAGCATCAATTAATCATTCTACGGGTGTTGTTGCACAGAAAATCTTTGAGTTTTAATAACTTTGTCAAATTACCAGTCAATCTAAAATCTACAATCTCAAATCTCAAATACGCTGATTTGTCTGGCGACTTCCAAAAACCGCTGCACCGCCGCCGTTGGATCGCTGCGCCAAATCAAAGCGATCGCCACAATGCAGGTTGATTCTGGCAGCGCTTTGTAAACAACCCCGCTGCGCTGGAAATTTTGCATCGACGCCGGGACGATCGCCACTCCCATCTCGGCGGCTACCAGACTCACAATGGTTTGCATTTGAATTGCTTCTTGAGCCGCGATCGGGCTAAAACCCGCTTGCTGACAAAGACTGACGATCGCATCGTACAACCCTGGAGCCAGAGAACGCGGAAACAAAATGAACGGTTCGGCAGAGAGTTCCCGCAATTCCACATTCGGGCGATCGGCCGCCGGATGCGTTTCTGGCAGTGCGACGATCAGCGGTTCTCGAAAAACGATTTCAGAATTTATCCCATCTTCCTCAACCGGAGGGCGCACGAAGCCGATATCAATTTGCCCGAACCGCAGCCGCTGCAACTGTTCGTTGGTCGTCAGTTCGTGCAGTTCGAGCTTGACGGCGGGACACCGAGTGCGAAACGCCTGCAAAATCGCTGGAACCACGTTGTGTGCTGCGGAACTCACAAAGCCGATCGTCAGTTGGCCGAGTTCGCCTCGACTGGTTTGTCGGCCGAGTTCAATTGCTCGATCGACTTGCAGCAGAATTTTCCCGGCCTCCTCGAAAAAAACCTGTCCCGCTGCCGTTAAATGCACCGTCCGCTTGGTGCGGCGAAACAATTGAAACCCCAATTCTGCCTCCAAATGCTGGATTTGTTGGCTCAGCGGAGGTTGGGCAATATGCAGTTTTTCGGCTGCGCGAGTGAAATTCAGTTCCTCTGCAACTGCAATGAAATAACGCAAATGCCGAAGTTCCATAAGTCCCCATGATTGATATTTTAAAAGTATAAGTGGTTAGTTAAACATATATTGGACATTGATGATGATATTTCATACAGTGATTAATAGGCGAAGTTGAAAATTAAACAATGGCTAATTTGGATATCAAAATTAGAGAAACAGAGCTTGCCGATTTGGAATTACTCGTGGATTTTATTTCGCAAAAAAGCGATTTCGATGGATGTAAAAACCTGTTAGCAGCAACAGCAGATAAATTGCAGCAAACGTTGTTTTGCCAGCCTCCGCTAGTGCGGGTTTTGTTGGCGGAAGTTGCGGGAAAAGCCGTAGGATTTACTATGTTTTATTCCTCCTATTCAAGTTTATTGACGCAGCCGTGCCTTTGGCTTGATGATTTATTTGTGCAAGCTCCTATGCGCGGTATGGGAGTCGGTACAGCGCTGTTAAAGTATTTGGCACAAATTGCTGAGTCCACAAATTGCGGGCGGATGGAATGGACTGTTAATACTGGCAATGCACCGGGAATTGCTTTTTATGAAAAGCAGGGAGCGCGCATTTTGGAAAATATTAGAGTTTGCCGTATTGATGGGGATGCAATTGGTCTGCTTGCTGGCCAATAATTTAATAACTAACCGCTTTCGTCGCGTTAGCGGGCGCGTTAGCCTAGGAAACGAAGAGAAGGAAAGAGAAGAGGAAACAAGAGATGTCACAAACTTATTGGAATACAAGTCTTTACGAACAAAAGCACGCTTTTGTTTGGCAATACGGTGAATCGCTGTTGAAATTAGTTGCTCCTCAAGCTGGAGAACGTATTCTAGATTTGGGCTGCGGTACGGGACAATTAACTGAAAAAATTGCTCAAAGCGGTGCTTCTGTGCAAGGTATTGATTCATCTTTGTCGATGATTTCCACGGCTAAAGTAAACTATCCTCACATCAACTTCGCAGCAGCGGATGCGAGGGATTTTAAAGTAGAATATCTGTTAGATGCCGTGTTTTCTAATGCAGTTTTGCACTGGATTAAACCGCCGGATGCTGTGATTAATTGTGTGGAAAAAGCGCTGAAGCCGGGAGGGCGTTTTGTGGCTGAGTTTGGCGGTAAGGGGAACGTGGGGGCGATCGTCCGCGCACTTTTGAGTGTTTTGTCAGAAATTGGCTGCCAGGAGCCTGAAGCGCTTAATCCTTGGTATTTTCCGACTATTGGCGAGTATGCTGGGCTTTTGGAAAAGCAGGGATTTGATGTGGGTTATGCGGTTTTGTTCGATCGCCCGACTCCCCTAGAAGGCGGCAGCGCGGGTATGGTAAATTGGATTGAAATGTTTGCTAGCGGGTTTTTCTCGGGGTTGTCTGATGATGTGCGATCGCAAGTAATTAACGCAGTTGAAGAACGTTTGCGATCGGCGCTTTACCGCGATGGTAATTGGATTGCAGATTACCGCCGAATTCGCGTTGTTGCTATCAAAAAATCCTCACGGTAAATCATAGTGATTAGTGATTTCGATCGGATATTGAAAGCTCTACTATACCAACTTTCGTCCACTCCAAGCAGACTCAAAGAGTAAAGAATTTTACAGGACTTACGCTGCACAGTCAATTTTTACACTACCGATAGTAGTAAGGTGCGTATTTCGCACCCTACTACTAGCGTTTCTGCGTAACTTCTGTAAATATCAGGAGTTAATTTGTGGCTAACAAAATCATAAGTTTGTCAGCTCACCACTGATTGTCCTGAACTTAGAAACCCTGGACGGAAACAATCCTGCTTTGTAGCTCATTAGGCGTTACATCGTCTACAAAACCTAAAATCGCGTTAGAATTCCTGACTCTGATTAGAGTTCCTGAAGCAGAGCCGCTAAATTCCCTGGCTAGATCTGGAGGAATGAATTGTTGTAAAGCTGGCGCTCCCTCGAACCTATATGTTAATGTCACATTCTGTACCGGCTCCAACACTATATCATTCACAGTTAACCCACTCGCTAATCCAATGCGATCCACCTCAGGATCGAACAATTCGATCGCATCACTAGAATTGATATCTGTAGTGGCAGGATCTATTCCCAGAACGCATAAATTATTGCCAAACTGACAACTTAATACGTCTCTGCCCAAGCCGCCAACCAGAGTGTTATTCCCCTCTAGGCCGTCTAAAACATCATTGCCTCTACCCCCAAATAAAATATCATCGCCAGCTTGTCCAATAAGGAAATCAGCATCTAGACCACCACTGAGGCAGTCATTTCCCTCAGCTCCAGACAGGAAATCTATTCCTTTTCCCCCAAATACAGAATCGTTGCCTGCAAAACCTGCGAGAAAATCTTCCCCTTCATTTCCCAGGATTAACTCGCTAGCCCCTGACCCGATTACTGTATCGTCGCCATCGAGTGCCCAAGCTCCTAAAGGAAAGTTTGTTGCATCTCCAGAAAAAAGTTGAATTCCTTCCGAGGTGTTGTCGCCAATTAAGCGCAATGTCCCTGACGCATCCGGTTTTAAAGCCATAGCTAAAATCTTTGTGTGTTGGTAGATTACTAACTCTACTAATTGAGCCAATAGGAGATCACAAGTTGGTCATAATTCAATTAGAACCGTATTCAATATAACTCGAAACGGTATTTTCCAAAAGCATAGCAACAGTCATCGGCCCGATTCCTCCCGGCACCGGCGTGATAAATTCGGCTACTGTTTTAACAGCATTAAAATCAACATCTCCGACCAAACGACTCGTACCGTCTGGATTGACGACGCGGTTAATACCGACATCAATTACTACCGATCCAGGTTTGACCATATTAGCTGCAATCATTTCTGTGCGGCCGACTGCGGCTATTAGAATATCGGCTTGGCTGGTAATCGATTCTAGGTTTTGCGTCCGCGAATGAGCTACAGTAACAGTACAATCTGCTTCTAACAGCATCAGCGCCATCGGTTTACCTACCAAAATACTGCGGCCCAAAACTACAGCGTTTTTTCCTTTCAAATCAATCTGGTATTCCTGCAATAACCGCATCACTCCGGCGGGAGTACAACTCCGCAAACCTTCCTCCCCGCGCACGAGACGGCCTAAATTTACAGGGTGAAGTCCGTCAGCATCTTTATCGGGGGCAATTTGGTACAGCAGGGAAATTGCATCTAAGTGTTCTGGTAGCGGTAATTGAACTAAAATGCCATCTACTCGATCGTCCTGGTTGAGTGCATGAATTGCAAGTTCTAGTTCGGCTTGAGTAGCGTTTGCGGGGTAATGCTGGCCGAAGGAAGCAATGCCAACTTTAGCGCAGGCTCGCTCTTTATTGCGAACATAGGCGGCGCTGGCCGGGTTGTCCCCTACCATCAGCACCGCAAGTCCCGGAGGACGCCCCTTTTGGGGTTGTAGGGCGCGGACTCGATCGCTCAGCTCGCTTTGAATCTTTTGGGCTAAAGCTTTACCATCTAATATGCGAGCAGTTTTGGCTTCCATTGTAGACTGTGGGTTAGGGGTAAGAAACGGCTGACGATTTTAGATTTTAGCTTAACCGCTCACCTAGATTGTGCAGCAGTCTGTTCTGAGTTGCGATCGATTTTTCCAATTCTGTTACAGTAAGTCGTATCTCCAATCTTCAATCATTTGACTAAATGACTACTGTAATTAAGCAAGTTTGGGTTAAAAAAAGCTGCATCGGCTCTTTATCGCTCATATTCGCCAGCGCTTTGTTCAGTTGTGGCAATTTACCTCTGTCTCAACTTAATCTTGGCTTTAATGTGGCTAGCATTGGCGACGTTCAACAAAAGCGGCAAGTCGATGCTGAAGTTTATCTCCGGGGAAAGGTGGAAAATCGCGCTCCGTTTGTCGGGAATGCGGCTTATCAACTTGAGGATGGTACTGGCAGTATTTGGATTTTAACCAAGCAAGATTTGCCACAACTTGGTGATGAAGTGTTGCTTAAAGGCGAAGTCCGGTATAAAAGTATTACGCTGAAGGAATTGGCTGGTAAGGATTTAGGTGAGGTTTATGTTGACGAAATAGAACAGTTAAAGCGTACTCCCAGTTCAGAAAAGGGGAAATAGGCAGAAGGTAATTGGTTGTTTGTTATTTGTTATTTATTAATTGCTCCTTTTTCTGCTTTCTTCCTCACTTATCCTTCTTCGTTCTTCCTTCTTCCCTTATTCCTTCCTCCCTTATTCCTTATTCCTTCCTTCTAATTGATGAATAAAATTCACGTTGCGATCGCGATTTTGTACCGAGACGGCAAGTTCCTCTGTCAGTTGCGGGACGATGTTCCTAACATCAGGTATCCCGGACATTGGGCGTTGTTTGGCGGACACTTGGAACCTGGAGAAACGCCGGAAGTAGCCGTTTTGCGGGAATTGAAAGAAGAAATTAGTTATGCTCCTCCAAGTGTTTCTTTTTTCTGTTGCGATGTGGAAAAAGATGTTATTCGCCACGTTTTTTATGCACAACTTAGTGCGGATGTCAAGGATTTAGTTTTGCTTGAGGGTTGGGATATGAAGTTGTTGGCGCCGTCTGATATTCGGGCCGGCAAATGCTTTTCTGAGCAGTCAGGAGATGTGCGACCTCTTGGGATTGCTCACCAACATATTTTGTTAAGTTTTATTGACTCGATCGCTACCGTCGAAATGAAATAGCGTACTGTACATTACAGTCCGCACACCAACCACATATCAAACCTCGATAGGGTGGCGAGAATGCTCGTCAACCCCCACACCTTAGTTGTTGGTAGGCAAAAAATAGCAATAAGAGTCAACAGAAGGTGATGCGCAGATAATGCAACCCTTTAAACTGCCCGAATTTTATATGCCTTGGCCGGCGCGGCTGAACCCAAACCTGGAAACGGCGCGAGTGCATTCCAAGGCGTGGGCCTATGAGATGGGAATACTTGGCTCAAAAGAGGAAGCGCAAGGGCAGCCTATTTGGGACGAACGCAAATTCGATGCCCATGACTACGCTTTACTTTGCTCTTACACCCATCCAGACGCACCAGCAACGGAGTTAGACCTAGTAACCGACTGGTATGTGTGGGTATTCTTTTTTGACGATCACTTTCTGGAAATCTATAAGCGCAGTCAAGATTTGGTTGGGGCGAAGGAATACCTCGATCGACTACCCGCATTTATGCCGATTTTCCCTGACGAAACCCCTCCCGTTCCCACCAACCCAGTAGAGGGCGGTTTGTTAAACCTTTGGTCTCGCACTGCGTTTACGAAGTCTGTGGAATGGCGGCGACGATTCTTTGAGAGTACCAAACACCTCTTAGATGAGTCGATGTGGGAACTCGCCAATATCAATCAAAATCGGATTGCTAACCCGATCGAATATATCGAGATGCGGCGCAAAGTCGGTGGCGCACCCTGGTCAGCCCATCTCGTCGAACACGCTGCGTTTGTAGAAGTTCCAGCTAAAATTGCCGCCACTCGACCGATGCGAGTCCTCAAAGACACATTTGCCGATGGAGTGCATCTGCGCAACGACCTGTTCTCCTACCAGAGAGAAGTCGAAGATGAAGGTGAAAATTCCAATTGTGTGTTGGTTTTGGAGCGCTTCTTGAATATTAGTACCCAAGAGGCGGCTAATCTCACCAACGAGCTGCTGAACTCGCGGTTATATCAGTTTGACAACACTGCTGTTACCGAGTTGCCCTCCCTCTTTGAGGAGCACGGAGTAGACCCCGTAGAGCGTGTGAACGTTCTCCTCTATATCAAAGGACTTCAGGATTGGCAGTCTGGCGGTCACGAGTGGCACATGAGATCGAGCCGCTACATGAACGAGGAAGCGGGTAATTCTGCGACACCGACGCTGAATCTAGGCCCCACAGGATTAGGCACCTCGGGGTTGCGGTTGGAATCGTTATACGCCACCTTGGGTTTAGGAAGGTTCAATAGCTTTACTCACGTTCCCTACCAGGCTGTAGGGCCCGTGAAATTGCCTAAGTTTTATATGCCCTTCTCTACCACTTTGAATCCCAATCTGGATGAGGCACGGAAGCATTCCAAGGAATGGGCGCGCCAGATGGGGATGCTGGACGAGCTACCGGGCGTTCCTGATGGCTTCATCTGGAATGACCACAAGTTTGATGTTGCCGATGTCGCCCTATGCGGTGCGTGGATTCATCCCAAAGGGTCTGAGGATGAGCTAAATCTGACAGCGTGCTGGCTGGTGTGGGGAACCTATGCTGACGATTACTTCCCAGCAATCTACGGAAACAACCGGGACATAGTTGGTGCGAAAGTGTTCAACGCCCGAATGTCGGTCTTCATGCCCCTCGACAACTCCACCCCTCCAGCCGTACCAACTAATCCGGTAGAACGGGGTTTAGCGGATATTTGGTATCGCACGGCTGGCCCCATGTCCCTCACCGCGCGGACTGAATTCCGCCGTGCGATTCAGGACATGACTGACAGTTGGGTGTGGGAACTCGCCAACCAGATCCAAAATCGGATTCCAGACCCGATCGATTACATTGAAATGCGCCGTAAGACGTTCGGCTCGGATTTGACGATGAGCCTGTCCCGACTAGCCCAGGGCGGCGAGATCCCGATGGAGATTTACTACAGCCGGCCAATACGATCGCTGGAGAATTCTGCTGCCGACTTTTCCTGTTTCACTAACGATATCTTCTCTTACCAGAAAGAAATCGAATTTGAGGGCGAAATCCATAACCTCGTGCTGGTTGTTCAGAATTTTCTCAACTGCAATATACCCCAGGCTGTCGATATTGTGAACAATCTGATGACCGATCGGGCAAAACAGTTTCAACACATTGTTGCCACTGAATTGCCTGCCCTATTTGATGATTTCAATCTGGATGAAAGTACCCGCAAGAAACTGCTCGGATACGTCGAGAAATTAGAAAATTGGATGTGCGGCGTACTTAGGTGGCATATCAAAGTAGACCGCTATAAGGAGTTTGAATTGCGTAATAGTGCTTCCCCGATAGCGCGAGTGCTCGGCGGCCCCACAGGACTTGGCACCTCGGCTGCACGTATCACCTCGTTGATCGGCGCGGGGTTCAATTGTGTCAGTAATGAGTCTAGCAATTTAGATTATTCTGTAAGAAAATAAGTCTTGCTGCTGCAAGGTCTTTTGTCAGCATTCGGTCATGTAAACCAGCATTGTTTTTGGACTAACTAGATATTGGAGGATTAATTTGTGACATATTCTAATGATGATCTCAGAGCAGATGTTGAACGTCATCAGCGCCATTTAAGTTTGGGGACAGCCGCCGCCCGTAATTTGGCAACGACCACCAAATCTGCACCGCAGATGCAGGAGATTACCTCCCGGTGGTTGTTGAAGTTATTGCCGTGGGTGCAGACGAAGGGTGGGGTGTTTCGAGTCAACCGTAGGTTGAGTTATACCGTCGGTGATGGGCGCGTCACTTTCACCAACACCGGAGCGACGGTGCAGGTGATTCCCCACGAACTTACTGAGTTGCCATTGCTGCGAGGGTTTGACAACAGTGGGGTGTTGACTGCGTTGGCAAACCAGTTTGTGCAGCGGGAGTACGTCGCTGGCGATACGATCGTCGAGATTGGTCAGCCGGCCGATCGGGTGATCCTGATTGCTCATGGCAAGGTGAACAAGATTGGTGTCGGCAAGTATGACGAGCAAATCGTATTGGATGTGCTCGCCGACGGCGACTATTTCGGCGATAAAACTGTGGTGGAGTCCGAGGACACTTGGCAGTACACGCTCAAGGCTATTACCAGATGCACGGTTTTGTCGCTGCCCCAACAGGCGTTTGAGCAGTTGATCGAGCAGTCCGAGGAGTTGCGAACTCATGTCGAGGCTTTCCGCGAGCGCCTGAGACAGCCACAAACAGCCCAAGGTGAAGCAGCCATTGAGGTGGCAACGGGTCATCTTGAAGAGACTCCATTGGCAGGAACCTTCGTTGATTACGACCTTGCACCCCGGGAATATGAATTGAGCCTCGCCCAAACCGTGTTGCGGATCAGTACCCGGGTAGCCGATCTCTACAATGAACCGATGAATCAGACCGAGCAACAATTGCGGCTGACCGTCGAGGCTTTACGGGAACGTCAAGAACACGAAATGATCAACAACCCCGATTTTGGGTTGTTGTACAACGCTGACCTCAGACAGCGCATCTACTCCCGCGGTGGCACACCCACCCCCGACGACCTAGACGAACTGCTGGCTACGGTATGGAAGGAGCCATCGTTCTTCCTAGCTCACCCCCGGACGATCGCAGCCTTCGGTCGGGAGGCAAACCGCCTGGGCATCTATCCACAAAGCGTAGATGTGAACGGCGTTCAGGTTACAGCTTGGCGCGGCGTACCCATATTTCCCTGCAGCAAGATCCCCATCACCAATGCCCGCACCAGTTCTATCCTCTTGCTCCGCACAGGTATGGAAAAACAAGGGGTGATCGGCTTACATCAAACGGGTATCCCCGACGAATACCAACCCAGCCTCTCTGTCCGCTTCATGGGTATCAGCGAACAAGCCATCATCTCCTACCTCGTCACTGCTTACTACTCGGCAGCCGTCCTAGTACCTGACGCACTCGGCATCCTCGAAGATGTCGAAATCGGGCGCTAAATATTTGTGAGAAATTAAGGGAAATAACTTATGTCAATAAGTAATTGGCAAAAGCGTTATCGCCTTAACTTCTTATCAATTGGATTAGGCACTCAGGACTTACGCAAATGTCATCCTACTAGATAGCGGTTAATGGCAGAATTTGCGTAAGTCCTTGCACTTTTGTTAGTAACTAAAGGATGAGGTAATGACGTATTCTAATGATTCGGATTTGGATGTTGAGAGCAGACAAACTCAACTGAGTTTGGGTACAGCAGCAGCCAGGAAGTTGGCGACGACGACCAAATCTGCACCGCAGATGCAGGAGATTACATCGCGGTGGTTGTTGAAGATGTTGCCGTGGGTGCAGACGAAGGGTGGCACTTATCGGGTTAACCGTCGATTGACATATACCGTGACTGATGGGCGGTTGAGTTTCACCAACACCGGATCTGTGGTGGAGGTAATTCCCCAAGAACTTTGTCAGTTGCCATTGCTGCGAGGGTTTAACGACACTGGGGTGTTGAGCGCGTTGGCAAGTAGGTTTGTGCAACAGGAGTTCTTGCCTGGTGACATCATAGTGCAGTCAGGTCAGGCAGCCGATCGGCTTTTCTCGATCGCTCATGGCAAGGTCAACAAGGTGGCTGTTGGCAAGTATGGCGAGGAGCCTTTGCTGGATATGCTGGCAGATGGCGACCATTTCGGCGATCAGGTGTTGGTGGAGTCAGAAAGCACTTGGAAGTTTACAATCAAGGCTGTCACCCGATGCACGGTATTGGCGCTACCACAACAGGCGTTTCGGGAACTGCTCAACCAGTCGGGCGCGTTGCAGGCTCAGGTTGAACAGTTTAGGACTCGTGCCCAACAACCGCAAAACAAACAGGGCGAAGCTTCGATCGCATTGTCTGCCGGTCATCTTGCGGAAACCCCGTTGCCAGGGACTTTCGTTGATTACGAACTCTCACCCCGCGAATATCAATTGAGCGTTGCCCAAACTGTGTTGCGGGTGAATACTCGCGTCGCGGATCTGTACAACGAACCGATGAATCAGACGGAACAACAATTGCGGCTGACCGTGGAGGCATTGCGGGAACGTCAAGAACACGATTTGATCAACAACCGGGAATTCGGGTTGCTGCACAATGCTGACCTGAAACAGCGTATCTACACCCGCAGCGGTCCTCCCACCCCCGACGATCTTGATGAATTGATTACTCGTCGGAGGAAGTCCAAGTTCTTCCTGGCTCATCCCCGCACTATTGCCGCCTTCAGTCGGGAGTGCAACCGCCGAGGCATCTACCCAGACAGCATTGACATGGATGGGAGCAAGGTAATCACTTGGCGCAATACACCCATTCTTCCCTGTAACAAGATCCCAATTACCAAGAACCAGACCAGTTCTATCTTGGTGTTGCGGACTGGTGAGGAAGACCAGGGCGTGATTGGCCTGCACCAAACTGGTATCCCCGACGAGTACCAACCTAGCCTGTCGGTCCGATTCATGGGCATCGAGGAAAAGGCTATTATTTCTTACCTGGTCAGCGCCTACTACTCCGTTGCCGTTCTGGTTCCCGACGCCCTCGGTATCCTTGAAGATGTTGAAATCGGGCGTTAGGAGGGTACAGCTATTGAGCAGGTTGTGTGGCAAAAATTGTCCGATCCGACACCCCCGCGGCTTCCCCTAAATCCAGATCGGTAGCCAAGAAAACCTTCGCTCAGCAACGCCAGAACTCCCACACTCCTCTAGCCATTATCATTACTTTAGGACTTACGGAAGTCTCACAAGTAGTAAGGTGCTCTACTATTTCAAACTCTCGATCGTCGCCCTATAACGAAAGTAGTAGAACACCCTACAAGTCAATAGAAATGAGTCACTTGCGTAATTCTTATACTTGTTAGGCACTACTAACTTTCAAAATTAAAGTAGGCGGACATCAATACAAACAAAATTAAGAAACCCGGTTTTTGTAGGCAATTCCCCCGTGGTTGCCCTCGGGTTTCTTTGCAGTCTTTACCGAGCAGCAATCATTCCCGTTTGGCGCGCGTAGTCAAACAACCCTCCGGCATCTATTACCGGGCCTACTTCTCCTAAAGGTTTGAGTGAGAAAGTTCGATCGAGAGTGTGGTTGACAATTACCTCTGCTGTAAAATCGATCGTCACTTCTTGCCCCGTTACAAACAAGTCGCACAGCCGCTCGACTGATTCGATCGGGTACAATTCGCCAGTAGCCGAGCAATTGCGAAAGAAAATGCGCGCGTAAGACAAAGCCACCACTGCTGTAACGCCGGCGGCCCCCAGAGCGATCGGAGCGTGTTCCCGCGAAGAACCGCAGCCAAAATTTTCCCCGGCAATTATAATCGAATACCGGGTTTTCTGTTCGCCGGATTCGATAAACTTACCGTAGCGATCGGGCAACCCAATCATCGCATAACTGCCTAGTTTCTCGTACTCGTCCGGCTTCGAGGGAACCAGGGTCAGGTATTCGGCAGGGATAATTTGATCTGTATCGATGTTGTCGTCTACAACAAAAATTTGACCGCTAATTACTTTACCCATAGTTTATTTCCTGTTAGCCTCGCTCGATGCTGTGGTGATAATTTTAAGTGGATCGGTATGCAAAATTTGCATCTGTTCATTTTAACCTGGCAGTGTCAGTGATAACCTGTATGAGTAAAAATTAGATCCGAGACTTTGGGTTAACAATTAACGGCTTGCTAAGCGTCAAGATAGTTTTATGGCGAATCCAATAGATGACATTGCTCGACAAGCTCGCGAGGGCTCGGTTGCAGCGATTATTCAAATCCTTAACGACAAACTGGCACAGGTAAGTGTCAGGGCCAGAGCCGTGTTTGCAGAGGGTGTGCTGCAACTGCTGTGCGAAGCTGCAACACCTCAACTGCTCGAACAGTCTAGCTTGGTCGATCGCGTCCAAGAAATTTTGGAGGGCATTTCGCCCCACAATATTCGCCGAGTCAACATCAACAGCCGGCTTGTCCGAGAACACCAATTGCTGTGGCTCGAAGAAATTAGCCGCGATCCCGAGAATCAACTGTTGTGGTCTCAAGAAATTAAACTCAGAAAGCCCAATTTGTTTAAGCGTTTGGCCGCCGCCCATCACGAACGCCAAGCTCTTGCAAGCAAGCGGGCTTTGCCGAGAATGGCTGTACCTCGATCGATGCAGGAACCGCGGCAATTTCAGCGCGGTATCGTCGGCGGCATCAGCTTGACCGTGCTGTTGCTCGGGGCCGCGGCCGCCATCTACAAAGGACTCAATTCCCAAGCGCTCAACAGCACACAAGCCAACAGCCAAGCAGTTGTCACTGCTGGTCCCTCGGAGGCAAAAGCTGTTTTGAAAATTTCTAAGGAGACTGCTAATTCTGCTGTTGACTCTTTTGCACAAGCAGTGCGAGTCGCCTCGCAAGCAGCCACCGACAGCAAAACCGCTCAATCTCGCGAGGATTGGTTAGTCGTAGCTGCTAAGTGGCAGCAAGCTTCGGATTTGATGGCCGCCGTGCCCTCTAAGCATCCCCGCCACACAACGGCTCTGAACCGGACGGCACTTTACCGCCAAAATAGCGATAAAGCCCAACAGGAAGCACAAAATAAGTAAGCAGCTAAGTCGGATAAATCTAACAACAGAGTTTGCCCTGCTGCTCTAGAAGTTGTGAAAAATGAGTTTTTGAGCAAACACTCGCAAACTCTCAGCTATGTTATGAGTGATAATTTGGGGATTTTCAATTTTTGCGCTCAGCGTGACTCGATCGGCGGATTGGTATCAAAATAAAAATTTGTTAGGATCACAAACTTAAATAGGAAACATCACAGGGTGAGGAGAGGGGCGTCACTAAGCGGTCTCTAGAAAAGCTTCATACTATCAATAACGATCCAAATTAGCGGGAACGGGATTTATTATCATCCGGTCAAGGAGGGTAAAGTTCATCCCGTACAGATCGAAGGGTAGAAAATAGGAAAATAAAACTCAGTCAAATCTGCGTATATTTTCAGATATCTAGTGACCCGCCGACAGGCTGCGCAAATACAGAAAGCAGACTCATAACAGTCAAGGCGACAGTTATGGATAGGTTCTATATTTGCAGCGCGAGCCGGCTCAAACATCTTAGAATAAAGGCTTGGTTGCCATGATCGATCGCCAGGGAAATCAAGAGTTTACGTCGATCGACCGATCGCCGTCAGAGTCTTGCACTTTGCATTTACCGCAAATCCCAGAACCAGTATCAATCCAAAAATTTCTGGATCGTCTTATGCAGTACCAGGTCGATCCTGCCCTCCTCGGGCGACAAATTTGCCAAATTCTCGCGACCAGCTTTGATCGACAAATCCTGCTGCAAATAGCAAATACTTTGGGGGTTGCATGGGGGGCAGATTTCTGTTTGGTTGCTGCTGTAGTTGACCAGAAAGTAGTAAATCCGAATGCTTGCTGGGAAAATAGCAGCGATCGCCCAAATGCTGCCGATGCTGCCGCGGAAGCTCAAACACCGGAACACTCCCAAACCACCAAATTAAAATCGCCTAGCATATTACTCGAACATCCCATCTGGGCAAACCTGCTAGCAAACGGCGAGAGAGTGGCGATATCCGACTATCAAGATAATCTGGCAGCTTCATCGCCGAATTTCCCTGTGACACCGCTGCCTTTTCGGGCAATTTTGGCAGGGCCTGCGCGATTTGGAGGGGCTGTAAATGGCATGATGATTCTTGGTAAGTCGCACCCTCACGAGTGGTCGGCAGCGGACCTGCAGCGCCTAGAAGCAGCATCGGACGGGATCGGCATCGCGATTTCTCACATTCAAAAAACTCAAGAAATTGCCAGCTTAAACGAACAGTTACAGCGACAAGCTAAATACAAAAATCTACTCATGTCAGTTGCTGCATCGATCGACACAAATTCAGAAGTCGATCGAATATTGCAGCAAGTTATTGAAAACACCGTCGATACCCTGGAAGTAGATAAAGGTCAAATCCTGCTATTGAAATATACAGATCCTCCCTTTAAAACTCGCTCCCCCAATCAAACGCCCAAAGCCAAAGTCGAATTAGTTTGCGAAGCCGCTCTGAAAAAAGATGCAAATAAACAGGCAATAGCACAAAGCGATCCGGCAAAAAAAAGCTCGACATCCAAAACAAAAAACAAGGAGAAAACTGCTAATTCCAAATCCAAAATTCCCAACTCAAAACCAAATAACTCTCCCCCTTTGTTGCTGTCGGAATCTAATTTGTGCCGCAAAGCATTCCACAGCGCACCCAAGCCCCTCGCCCTCGCTGACGCAGGCGAATTAATCGGCAACGAACAAGAGGGCGCCACAGAAATCTTGAAACTCCAAGGCATTCGCGGCTTGCTGCTGGTTCCCCTCACGGGCGATCGCAACCAGGAAACAGTCTTGGGGTTCTTGGTTTTGCAGAACTCCGAGCCCCGCGCTTGGAGCCCTGAAGAATTAGAAGTTCTCGAATCAGTCAGCGCTCAAGCGAGCAGGGTGATTATCCAAACTCAGACGCTCAAGGAAGCGCAAACCCTAGTCGAAGACAGAACCGCTCAGTTGCAGCAAAGTCTCGACGTGCAGGGGAAACTGTACGAACAATCTGCCATTCAACTAGAGCAACTACGCAAATTGAAGCTGATTAAAGACGAGTTTCTCAGCACTATGAGTCACGAGTTGCGCACCCCTTTAACAATCATGAAGCTGGCGATTCTGATGCTCAAACAAGCTGAACAGCCGTCAGCGAGTCGGGCTAAGTATCTAGACATTCTAGAGCAGCAGTGTACTAAGCAAACATCTCTGATTAACGATTTGCTGACCATCAAGCAGTTTGAGCCTCACCAAGCCCCGATTTCTCTAATCAAAATCGATCTCAACCGTTTAGTTCAAGATTTAGCTGGGGATTTTGAGAAATTGTGGGCGGATAAGCAATTGACTTTGAAGGTGGATTTGCCCAAGTTGACCCCTTGCTGGGAAACCGATCCGGATATTCTCAATCGGGTGCTGCTGGAACTGCTGACTAATGCTGGAAAATACTCGGCTTCTGGAACGGCGGTAGTTTTAGAGGCGTCTGAGGTTGCCGGCTATATTGTCCTGAGCGTTTCTAATTTCGGGTCGGGCATTTCTGCTGCTGATTTGCCCTACATCTTTGACCAGTTCCGCCGCGGCACTGGCATTACTGACCAAGCTATCGCCGGTACGGGTTTGGGTCTGGCGCTGGTAAAGTGTTTAGTACAGCACTTGAATGGTACTATTGATGTGTCTAGCTGTCCGGCAGAAAGTTTTGAAGCTGACGAGTTGTGGCGCACATCTTTTACTCTGACTCTGCCACAATTTCCAGCGGAACTCTGTAATCTAGAATAATAGTTTGGTGGAAAAGCGGTTGTGAATTATTGGCAGCGAACAGGCGAAGACTTGCTTTTAAAGGGAGATTTGGATCTGGCAAACGCTACTACCAAATCCTCCTTTTTGATTTGTTTGTCTGGTTTCGCTTCTAAATTGCCGATTCTTCATTGCTGATTCTCCCCAAGACTTATATGATGTTTGGTTATTTACCCGTAATTAGCGCGTATTTGTAGTGAGTACGATCGTCCTCTCTTAATGAATTAATCGGGACTAAATCCCTTGCTTAAAACTGAATTATGATTGTATAACCGGAGATGATATTATGGAGTATAAACCAAAGAAACTGAGTCTTTTAACTGTTTCAAAAGCCTACGAAGTATTTTCGTAAAAGCCGATTTAAGCGTCTTTGACTATCCTCTAAAAATTGTCGCGGTGCATGGAACTCGATAGCCAATATTATGCTCATAAAAGCTGCACCTAAAACCCTCCGTTGGCAACGTTCTAAATATTCGCCGCTGGCGCGACAAATAGACATTTTTGCAGCGGCGGGAAAGTTTATGTTTTTTTTGTGGTGGGATGGACTGCTGCAAAATAATTCTCCTCATACTAGAAGAATTCGCGCTCATTGGTTGGTCAATACTTTGCTTAATTTAGGCCCAACCTTTATTAAAATTGGGCAGTCTCTCTCGACTCGGGCGGATTTGCTGCCGCTTGAGTATGTGAAGGAACTCGAACAGTTGCAGGATCGGGTTCCTCAGTTTAGTTCCGAAGAGGCGATCGCTCTTGTAGAATCAGAGTTAGGCAAGGATATTTATGCTTTGTACCGCGATTTTGACCCGTTGCCGATCGCTGCTGCGAGTCTGGGACAGGTCCACAAAGCGAGGCTGCACACCGGGGAAGATGTGATTGTAAAGGTGCAGCGTCCGGGTTTGGAAAGTTTATTTAATTTGGATGTGAAGGCAGTGCGCCAAGTGATGCGTTTTTGCGATCGCTATTTGCCTGGGACTCGCAAGTACGGCCTGGAATCTATTTATCACGAGTTTTTTAAGATTTTATATCAAGAAATTGACTACGTGCAAGAAGGTAAAAATTCCGATCGCTTTAGCCATAATTTTCGAGAATATCCTCAGGTTGTTGTCCCGAAAGTCTACTGGCAATACACGACTAAAAAAGTGCTGACTCTAGAATACGCACCAGGCATTAAGGTTGACGATCGCATTAGTTTAGAAGCGATTGGAGTAGATATTGTGAAGCTCAACCAACTAGGAATTTGCTGTTATTTGAAACAGTTGTTAATTGACGGTTTTTTTCAAGCTGACCCGCATCCGGGAAATTTGGCGGTGACAGAAGATGGCAGCTTGATTTTTTACGATTTTGGGATGATGGCTGAGGTTAAGTCTCTGGCTAAAGACCAAATGGTCAAGACTTTTTTTGGTGTGCTGAGAAAGGATACTGACGAGGTACTCAATACTTTAATTACTATGGGCTTAGTTGAGCCGATGCCGGATATGATGCCGGTGCGCAGGCTGATTGCTTTTCTGTTGGATAAGTTTATTGATAAGCCGATAGACTTTCAAGCTTTTAATGAAATTAAGAACGAACTTTATATCATGTTCGAGCAGCAACCGTTTCGGTTGCCAGCAGAAATGATGTTTATTGTCAAATCGGTGACCACTCTCGACGGCATTGCTAGAACTCTCGACCCAAACTACAATTTCATAGCATCCGCTCAGCCTTTTGTCAAGAGTATTGCGGTGAGCAAGGGGCGGGGAAATGCGATCGGAGAATTGGCAAGACAAGCGCGAAGTTTTATTACATATAAGTTACGGCAGCCGAGCAAATCGCAAGTTTTTATCAAGCGTTTGGAGCAGCGAATTGAAGAGGGCGAACTGCAAATTAGAGTGCGAAATATCGAGAGCGAAAGAGCCTTGAAACGGATTAATTTAGCTTTGAAAACTCTAATTTTTGCTTGTCTGGCGGGTTTTGCGGTGCTGTCGGGTGCTGTGCTGCTGGTGGGCGGATATCAAACGGGGGCGATCGTCGCTTTTGCGGTTTCGGGATTCGGCGGCTTGTTTTTGCTGCGCTCGCTTTTACATTTGTTGGTTAGGGAAAAGCTCGATCGAATGGTTGAAAAATAAATATACTTGGGAATTGGGAATTGTGTTCGTAGTCAGGCTTTAGTCCTGATTAAAAGCACTAAAGTCCTGACTACAAACTGCCGGAAATTTTATCGGCTAAGTCGAGCGCGAAAACAGCTTTGGAAAGTGCCTGGATGCTCTACAATCGGGAAAGGTTCAGAGAGCCTGCACAAATGTTAGAACCCACATTCCGCCCTTTGACTGTCACATTCAGATATTTTTGAGGAAGCCATGAGGTTTGGATCAATTTTGACTAAATCCCAAGTCAACAGTCGCTAGTTTTTGAGAATTGGTTGAAGAGGAGATGGTTTTTCCTATGAAGGCCTGAAACTTTCTCACAGCAGGAGGTTCAGACTCGTCAAAGGCGAAAATTATCACGGTGTGACAGTCCAAGAGCGGAATGTGGGTTCTAACCCAAGACCCAATTTCTCGATCGCCCCAAAAACAAAAATGATAACTAGCGTGTGGAGCGGGCTTGTTGCCTTTACCAGTTGCTAGATATCAATTTGATATCTGAGTTAAATTTTCAATACCCCCAGGGGAATTCGAATCCCCGTCGCATCCGTGAAAGGGATGTGTCCTAGGCCTCTAGACGATGGGGGCGCGTTGCGTTTGCTTGTGTTCCGCACCTTTATTACCTTAACTAATCTTTCCCAATCTGTCAACTACTTTGCGAAAGTTTTTTTTCTACTCGTCCCAAAGCTCGTCACAGTAGGCTTTGAGGATGGCGGCGCAATTGTCTATCGCCCCGAGATGAGCAATTTCAAAGCCGTGGGTGTTCTGGGTGGGGAAAGCCAAACAAGCGGCGCGGGCTACGTGGCCGAACTTCATGGCGATCGAAGCATCGCTCCCAAAACCGCTAATTACCGCCAACTGCACCTCTACATGAGCTGCTGCGGCTGCTGCGCGCAATTGGGCGTTCAATCCTTCATCGTACACTCCGTAGCCGTCCTGAACCAGCAAAACCGGGTTTTCGCCGTCATGAATCGGGTATTCCGGTGCCAGAGGGCAAATTTCCAAAGCGATCAGCGCGTCCAACGGCTGGCGCTGCGTGAAATACAAAGCTCCGAGCGCCCCAACCTCCTCCTTCGCCGACGCTACCAAATAAACATTCACCGCAGGCTCTTTCAAACATTCCGCCAGAGCCAGCAAAATCGCCACTGAAGCCTTGTTGTCCAGAGTGTAGCTCGCGATCCAGTCCTTCAACCGCAGCGGGCGCTTGCGGTGCTTTCCCACCACCATCCGCGTGCCCGGTCGAATTCCGACCTCGGCTAATTCCTCGGCGGTACACTTAGTTTCGATCCAGGCATTTTCCCACTTTAAACAAACATCTTCCTGCTGAGCTTTCTGAGGAGATTCGTGAGAAACATGGCGGGAACCAAAGCTGAGAATGCCGCTAATTGTTTGCTTGTCTCCGAGCAAATCCACCACGCCTTCGCCGTAAACCCAAGGAAACGAGCCGCCCAATCTGCGGACTTCCACGCGGCCACTCTCGCCTATTGTTTTAACTAGGGCGCCAATTTCGTCTTTGTGGGCGGTAATGGCGATCGACTTTTCGGGATTGCGACCCTTAATTAGGGCGATCGCATTGTCCGCGCGATCGACCCAAGCATTCACTCCCAGGGCGGCGAATTTTTCCATCAACCGCTGGTTAATTTCCGATTCCGCACCGCTGGGTGAGTGCAGCATTACTAATTCTTCGATTGTTTGGAACAGGCGATCGAATTCTAACATTTTAGATTTTCGTTTTTAGGAGCGAATTTGGACATATATTAAAGCACATTTACCCACTATTTCCCGGCGGTACACTTAGTTTTAATTCAGGCATTTTCCCACTTGAAAGAAACATCTTCCTGCTGAGCTTTTTGAGGAGCGTAGGAATGAAGCAATTGGAGGCAGCAAAGGGCGATTGAGTAACAAGATTCATGCGAGCGCGTGGATGCGTTGGGCAATCCGTTGGGGTTTCACCTCACCCCCGGACAAGCTGGTGACGCCAGAAGGAGCCGACCAACTACCGCCGTTACTGGTAGCAGGTACACTGCTTGCTGACAAAGGGCTATGATGCAAATCAGGCTGTGATTAACCGCCTCAATGCCGAGGGGAAGAGCGCCGTGATTCCACCTCGCCACCACCGCAAGACCCAGCGAACTTACGATACGCAATTGTACAAAGCCCGTCATTTGATTGAGAACTTTTTCGCCAAGCTCAAGCAGTATCAAGCAATCGCGACGCGCTATGACCCTAGGGCGGTGAACTTTCGGGTCTGCAATTCATCTCGCTGCTGGGGTCATCTGGTGGAATTGATAAACGCCCTAATTAACTTGACAGTCCCGTAAACTAATATGCCTGACCTCTTCAGCACATTTTTTTCGACTAATTTCATTCCTCACGGGCATTGCTACCTCTGGAAACCTGGGTTAGTATGGCTGCACTTAACGTCAGATCTACTGACTGTCCTCGGGTATTACTCGGTGGCGGTTGCCATTGTTTACTTTAGGTATGAGCGTCAGGATCTGCCTCCCAAGACGGTGATGCTGCTGGTGGGTTTATTTTTTATCTTTGCCTTATGTGGCACCACCCACCTGATGGGAGTAGTGACACTTTGGTATCCCATGTACTGGGTTTCAGGACTGATCAAAGCGGTCAATGGTGCTTGGTCTTTCTATACGTTCACCTTTTTAGTGATTCCCTTAATTCCAGTGGCTATCGATGCGCCAAGTCCCGCCCAACTCGCCCTTACAAACCAGGAACTAGAGGAAAGTCGCCGCCGTATCCAGGCGATTAATGTCGAGCTAGAGCAACGGGTGCAGGAACGCACCGCGGAACTGGAAGCGTCTAATCGCACCAAAGACGAATTATTGATACGCGAACAAGTGATTCGCGCAGATGCAGAGGCTGCCAACCGTGCCAAGGATGAGTTTCTCTCGATTCTTTCTCATGAACTCAGAACTCCTCTCAACGCCATCTTAGGATGGTCAACGATGTTACTGCGGCAGAAAAACCTCAGTGGGGATAAGGTTGTGCGGGCTTTGGAGACGATCGAGCGAAACGCAAAGTCTCAAGCCCAGCTCATCGAAGATATTCTCGATGTTTCTCGCATCATCACAGGTAAACTGCGCCTCCAAGTCCGTAGAGTCAACCTCGTATCGGTGATTGAATCGGCGATTGACTCTGTACGCTTGGCGGCTGAGGCAAAATCAATTCGCCTGCAAAGCGTGCTCGATTCTGAATCTGGCCCGCTCTTGGGTGATGCAGATCGGTTGCAGCAAGTTGTATGGAATCTACTTTCTAACGCCATCAAATTTACGCCTAAAAACGGGCGAGTCCAGATTCGTTTGGAGCGGGTTAATTCTCATGTTGAAATTACTGTCAGCGACACTGGACCAGGCATCAGCTCGGACTTTCTACCCTTTGTCTTCGATCGCTTCCGCCAGCACGACAGCACGACCACTCGCAGTTATGGGGGGTTGGGTTTAGGGTTAGCCATTGTGCGTCAATTAGTTGAATTGCATGGCGGGACTGTAACGGTAGTGAGTCCAGGAATAGGACAGGGGACGAGCTTTACAGTCAAACTGCCCGTGATGATTATCCATCCACCAGCCAGCGACTCAGAGCGATTAAACTCGATCGTCGAGGCGGATGCGAGGGTTGAGGCGTCACCCACCCTTGAAGGCTTACAAATTTTAGTGGTAGACGACGAGGCTGACGCGCTAGAGTTGCTGAGTACAATTCTGCAAAAGTATGGTGCGGATGTCATCGCTGTGGATTCGGTCAAGGAGGCGTTGACTGTTATTGAAACCGCAACCCGCAGCCCCGATGTTTTAGTGAGCGATATTGGGATGCCGGATGAGGATGGCTACTCCCTGATCCGCAAGTTGCGGCAACTGGAAGCGCAGCGGGGCGGTCGGCTACCGGCGATCGCGCTGACGGCTTATGCCCGGAATGACGATCGTCGGCAGGCCCTATTAGCAGGTTTTCAGATGCATTTGACCAAACCTGTAGATGCTGCCGATTTAGTGGCGGTGGTTGCCAGCCTGACCGGACTTACGGGCAGGTGCTAAAACCCAGGTGTATTCAGCTCGTCCTTTTACTGATTCTGTTGCAAAAACTTGTTCAATAACAAATGTCGCGTTTGAGGATAATTGGCTTCTTGTCAGCTTTGGGTAAAGGCTAGAGCGCCAGTCCAGTAAAAGAAGTTAACAAAAAGCATCAAGTATGGGTTGCACAAACAACTTAGGAATGAAAATTTAATAACATTAGCGTCTGCTAAATAGTCGGAACTGCACGATAATTCCATTTTGGTAGAT